>CAIOMN010000217.1 GCA_903859415.1 uncultured Methylococcaceae bacterium | reverse complement strand
TGGCTAATGGCATGGATATAAACCTTCAGTGTACAATGAACTGAAGGTTTATGTTCATTTGTACATCGAAAGAAACCCGTTTTCAGGACTTTATAAAGCCAGGAATTGCATAAAGTGTAAACCGGTAAATGAAGGATGCCCATAAATGACTATAAATAATTGAGTGCGGGCTTAGGATGCCATCTAAAACGTAGTTTAACATTTAATCTCAAGGTATCATTATAAGATGGCATTTGCATCAATTACTCTTAATCTTGGCATTGGTTTTATGTATTTTATGCTGAGCCGAGTTGCTTTGCTGCTAGCATTAACCCCTGGTGCTGTAGCACTTATTTGGCCACCCGCTGGATTAGCGCTTGCTGCGTGTCTTATTTGGGGGATTAGGAGGATCTGGTTGGGGCTGGTAATTGGCACAGTCCTAAGTAACAGTATTTCCGCTGAAGGACAGGTCGACCATAGCTGGTTGCCTTGGCTAATCTCTTTAGGTTCTTTTGTACAAGCACTAGTGGGTGAAAAGTTACTTCGGCATTTCGAGCCTGCACTTGAATTCTCCCGCCCAGTAAATGTGATCCGGTTCTGGATGGTTGCTTTTGGAAGCTGTCTCATAGCGGCTTTCAATGGCTCTTCTGCTTTATGGCTAAAAGGTTTTATTGGTGCAGATCAGTTAATTCTTACTATGTCCAGTTGGTGGATCGGGGATTCTTTGGGTATATTAATATTTACGCCATTAGTTCTAGTGATCTTTGAACGCGGAGAAGCTTGGAATGGACGCCGTTCTCAAGTAGGTGTGACGTTGTTCATCGGCGTTATTTTTTGTGCGCTCCTTCATCAATCCGTAAAAGGAAGTGACGAACAAGAGGTTGTTAATCACTTCCATAGCGAAGCAGACACTTTGTTAAAAAAACTAAAACAGTTAGATCAAACTCAACACCAGGCGTTGTTGGACTTAACTGCTTTTTTTGAGTCAGCGGACCAGATTACCCCTAGCGAGTTCGAAACATTCAGCCGGTTGGTTGTGAGCAATAAAAATGTCTTTAGGGGATGGAATTGGACGCCCTTAGTCCCACAAACAGACGCTGAAAATTATGCTAAAACTACTTCTAAGTTACTTGGTTATCCAATCAGTATTACCCGTCTTAAAGACTGGTTACCAAATCCAAATGGCTGGGCTGCGCCAGTAACCTATACAGGGCCTATTGAATATAACAAACCTGCTCAGGGTTTTGATCTTCTTTCGGAACCCATTCGTGCTGATGCGATTGATAGGGCTTGGCACACTGATGCGCCAGCAGCCACTGCTAAAATAAAACTTCTTCAAGATCCAAATGGTCCGGGAGGCGTTTTAATTTTCGCTCCTGTACATAGTTCTAATGGCATTCCTCGCGGTTTTTGCTTAGGTGTTCTAGACTTAGGCAGGTTGAGTGCCAACCTAAACGAAGGTTCCGAGAACCTTCTCTGGCGTATCGAAGATACTAGTTCGGGTGGCACAACTTTAATAACAAACACTAATGAATTTTTACCAGCTTCTGCCAATTCACTTTATATAGAACGTAAAGGCATTCATTACCAAGAAACGATAAAAGTTGCAGATCGCAATTGGCGTATTATCGTTTTTCAAACCTTTACTACTTTAGGCGTTGCTCGAATTACCCCAGCAATAATTATTTTTATTCTCGCATTGTTAATGTGCAGTGTTTTGGGGTCGATCGCTCTTATCATCAGTGGTGAACGACGCTATATTACGCAAGAAGTTGATCGTAAGGCTCAGGAGTTAATGAGTGAAATCGAACATCGTACACGTGTCGAAACTGATTTACGTCAAAGTGAAGAGCGCATTAATACCATGTTTGAACAAGCGCCTTTGGGCATATCATTGGTCGATGCGGTAACTGGGCAAATTTACGAAGTAAACCAAAGATTTGCTGATATAACTCACAGAACAAGAGAAGACTTGCTCCATATTGACTGGATGAGTATTACTCATCCGGATGATATTCAAGAAAATATTAAAAACATGACACTACTTAATGCCGGTAAAATAACAGAGTTCAACATGAACAAACGTTACATTCGACCGGATAACTCTCATGTATGGATTAACATGACCATCGCTCCGTTGAATGAGAACGCCGATAGTCGTAGACTTCACTTGTGCATGATTGAAGATATTACAGAACGGAAAGTGGCTGAAGTTCGTTCGGCACGACTTAAAAACTTATATAGAGATTTAGCTACAATCAATGAACTCATCATTCATGCGAAAAATGAGCCAGAGCTATTGGATGTTCTTTGCAGGATACCTATAGAAAGCGGTTTGATGAGTATGGCCTGGATTGGCATTGAAGATACTTCTCGAGAGGTGCTAATTCCTCTCATTATGTGCGGTCATGGATTAGATTATCTGGATAATATTACTGTTTCAACCTGTGCTGATAAAGCCGAAGGTCAAGGTGTTGCAGGTTCAACATACCGTACAAAGAAAGCCCACATTAGCAATGAAACTTTAAATGACCTTGACATGGCTCCTTGGCACAATCAAATCGTAAATTATGGCTGGAATTCAGTTGCTAGTTTCCCGATTTCTAGGCATGGTGATATTTATGCTGTTTTTACTCTTTACAATACCGAGCTTAATTTTTTTGATGACGAAGTCACTGCTTTAATCAACACCTTGACCAATGACGTGTCATATGCGCTGGATGCTCTGGATGCAACCCAGGATTTGATCAAGAGTGAGACACGTAACCGCTTGCTTTTGGAATCATCGCCTAGCGGTATAATTGGGATAGACGTTGATGGTAGGACTACTTTCGTGAATCCATCTGCAGGAAAAATGTTGGGTTATTCTCCAGAAGATTTGACAGGTATTCCGATGCATGAAACGATCCATCATAGCCATGTCGATGGAAGTATTTACCCATGGGAAGGGAGTCCAACGCAAATTACCCTGAGTGATGGGGCCGTAAGAAGTTTTGACAATGAAGTATTCTGGTGTAGGGATAATAGTAGCTTTCCAGTCGGTTATACGACTCACCCGATTTATCAAGAAGGCATCATTCATGGGGCCGTCGTTGTGTTTCAGGATATTACTGAGCGAATTAAAATTCAGGAACAAAGGAATGAAGAGCGTCGATATCTGCAAAATATTATTGAAGGGACTCACGCAGGCACTTGGGAATGGAATCTTGATACTGGTGAGGCGGTGTGTAATGAGCGCTGGGCTGAAATTGTTGGTTATCACTTAAGTGAGATTGTGCCTTTTACCCAGAAAAGTTGGGAGAAATTTGTTCATCCAGATGATTTGGAGCGGGCCAATACCCTTATCCAAAAGCACTTAGCCGATGAGCTCGATTATTATGAATGTGATATTCGGATGCGGCACAAGGACGGTCGTTGGATATGGATTGCCGACCGTGGCAAAGTCACTCACCGTTCTATAGATGGTAAACCACTGATCATGAGCGGTACTCATATTGACGCTACTTTACGATGTGAAGCAGAAGAAACGTTAAGAATGGCGCATGCAGAAGAACGTGCCATATTTGATTCGGCTACCTCGGGTATCGTGCTTATTAAAGATGGCATTATTCAGCGCTGTAACCGCATGCTGGAAACTATTTTTGGGTATTCTTATGGGGAACTGACAGGGCAGTCAACAAAACTTTGGTATTTAGATGATACTGCTTATGCAGTTTATGCTCAGTCCATGTATCAAGCTATTTCTGAGGGTAACACTGATCGTCTCGAACAGCAATTGCTCAGGAAGAACGGTAATCTTTTCTGGGCTCGTCTCTCCGGAAAGTCGCTTGATAAAGATGATAGCACTAAAGGTTTTGTTATCATTATTGATGATATTACAGGAGAACACGCAGCGACTGCTCAGTTAATTAAAGCCAAGGACATCGCAGAAGAAGCAACCAAGTTAAAATCAGACTTTTTAGCGAATATGAGTCATGAAATTCGCACGCCAATGAACGGTGTGCTGGGTATGTTAGAGCTATTAAGTGACTCGGACCTGTCGCCTAACCAGATAGATTGGGTTAAAACGGCTTATAGTTCAGGGGAAGCTTTATTGGATATCATAAATGCAATTTTAGATTTAACCAAATTGGAAGCAGATAAAATTGAAATAGAACTCATTGAATTCAATCTGATTGATTTAGTCGAAGAGGTGTGTACTTTATTATCAACTCGGTCCCATTCTAAAGGGTTGGAGCTAAACTGTTTCTTGCCGATAACGCTTTCATCGACGTGGTTGGGTGACCCTACACGGATTCGGCAAGTTCTTACAAATCTGCTTGGTAATGCTATAAAATTTACTGAGCAAGGGGAGGTCTCAGTGACTGTTCTTCCAGTTACGGGGAATTTAGATCAAACCCAGTTACGCTTTGAAGTTAGCGATACCGGTATTGGTATTTCTGAAGACGATTTGGCACGCTTGTTCAAACCATTTATTCAGGCCGACAGTGCAACATCACGGCGCTTTGGTGGATCGGGTCTAGGTTTATCTATTAGTAAAAAACTAGTCGATCTAATGGATGGAACTCTAGGTGTCAATAGCACGCCCGGTATAGGGTCCTGTTTTTGGTTTACCTTACCCTTGGTACAATCTGTGAATGGAAGCCAAGGTAATAAATTATCACTTTCATCTTTTGATCTTTCGAGAAAACGTGTTCTTATAGCAGATGATAATGCGACTAACCGAACTATTCTAAATCATTATCTAACAAGTTGGGGGTTTGTCATTAGTGAAGTGGTGAGTGCTAGTGCAGCTCTTATGGAATTACAAACATCAGCGATACAGGGTACAATCTACGATTTAATCTTGTTGGATATGCAGATGCCAATCATGGATGGCTTAACCTTGGCAAAATGTCTGACTCAAATACCGACCATCTCATCCATACCGATTATTTTATTATGTTCAGATAATCAAGTTGGACTGAGTGATTATCAAGAGACTCGTATTGTTAATCGCTTGATGAAGCCCTTACGACAAATTCAGTTGTTTGATGCAATAGTGAATGCCTTAAAGGGGGATTCGAGTGCAGATTTAACCCAAACGAAAATCCACAGCCAGGCGCAGACAAACAGCCACTTTCCGAATTTTGAGGGTAAAAAAGTGCTCGTGGTAGAAGATAATAAAATCAATCAAAAAGTTATTGTATCTAAACTGGCTAGATTCAACATCATTCCAGAGGTTGCAGAAAATGGTCAGCTGGCTCTCGACAAGCTGTCGCGAACAACTTATGATTTGATATTTATGGATTGCCATATGCCAATTTTGGATGGATATGCGGCAACGCAAGAACTACGCTTGTTTGAAGCTCGTGAGGGTATACCTCATCAAATTGTGGTTGCACTTACCGCTAATGCCCTCAAAGGTGAGCGTGAAAAATGTCTGGCAGCCGGGATGGATGAGTATGTCACTAAGCCCATTTCAACTGAATATTTAAAGCGACTATTAATTGAGCAATTAGGCTCATCAACATTAACTCCAGAATTAACTCAAACCCAAGTAACAATTCCAATGTTAGAAACAAAGATAGAGGTAAAAATGACAGAAGAACAAAAATCCCATACTCAAGTTTGGGATGAAAAATCAGCTCTTGATTACTTAGAAGATGATACTGAGTTGCTAGATGATATGATAATCCTTTTTTTAACCGATCTTCCTAACCAATTGAAAGAATTAAGCGATTATTGTTCGGAGGGAAATTTGGTTTCACTGGGGAACACTGCGCATGCAATTAAAGGTGCTGTTGGAAACTTTTATGCGGCATCAGCCACTGAATGTGCTCGCGAATTAGAACATACAGCAAGAGCAGGTCAGTCAGCAGATTTTAAGAAATTGACAGAGGTTCTCATTGCTGCATTGACTGATTTGATGCATGCTCTGCAATTACATTTAGATCAAAAGTCGGTGTAAATTAAAGAAATGCATAACCATACTGTTCGAGTTATTGCCAAGCAAAGCCGATCCGCAGCTAACCAATTGTCATCAACTTCTGAAATACTCCGTAATCTTGCTCTTTCTAAAATGGCTGATTCGCTTGCATCAATAATGGATCAAGTTCTTGAAGTTAATGCTCAGGAGGTTATAGCCGCACGGCAGAATGGTCAGTCAGAGGCGATGATCAAACGGTTGACGATTGATGATAAAACTTTTCATTACATGCTTTCCAGGCTTAGAAAAGTAGCTCAGTGTCCAGATCCTTTGAATCGAGTGTTGGAAGGGCACACTAATCCGAACGGATTACAGGTTTTTAAAAAATCCGTTCCTCTGGGCGTCATTGGTATTATTTACGAGTCGAGGCCTAATGTCACCACGGACGCGGCCGGAGTTTGTATAAAAAGTGGTAATGCAGTCATCTTGCGAGGCGGATCAGAAGCACTTCAAACCAACACGCTATTGGCGGATGCAATGATTGAAGGCGCAGTAAGCGCTGGGCTTCCTCAATATGCTATACAAATTATTCGTACTTCAGGTCATGATGCGGTTAGCGAATTACTAACAATGGATGACTACGTGGACGTACTTATTCCACGGGGTGGTAAAGGGTTAATTAAGCGAATTGCTGAGGGAACCCGAATTCCAGTGATTAAGCATTACGATGGTATTTGTCATCTATATATTGCAGATGACGCTGATCAAGAACAAGCTGTCAAAATAGCTGTTAACTCGAAATGCCAAAGTATTCAGGTTTGTAATGCACTTGAAACGCTATTAATTGATAAGCATTGCGCAGAACACATATTGCCTTTGATCAAAGCTGCATTTGACTCAAACGCTATCGAACTACGCGGTTGTGAAGAAACCCAAAAGATATTGAAGGATGTTATTCCCGCCACAGAAGACGATTGGTATACGGAATATCTGGCACCGATACTTTCCATAAAAATCGTCAAAGGGATTGACGAGGCAATAGAGCATATTAATCACTATGGGTCTGGACACACTGACGGTATTGTGACACAAAGCTTGAGCAGTGCTCACAAATTTGAACAGCAGGTTGATTCGGCATCTGTGCTGATCAACGCTTCAACAAGATTGTCCGGTGGTGGCGATTATGGATTGGGATCGGTTATAGGTATCAGTACGGATAAGCTTCACGCTCGTGGACCCGTTGGGCCAAATGAGTTGACTACATACAAGTGGGTGGTCTATGGGAATGGACATTTGAGGGGCTAACTTTTACGAAGTATGGAGTAGAGAATAGCCCTCTTAAGTTGCTGAGCGATATACTCAAGTCAAGTCAAGTCAGTTGTTAAGCTACGGGACTAGTAAGCATAAATTTAGTAGTGATTTAAGCAATAATTCAGCCAGATAACAATTAGTCAGTATAATCAAATGCTAGGACGGCGTGAATAAACCCAAAGAGTTAATAGGGCGGAAGCCTGGAAATATATCAACAGTGCTTCCAGCGTTTAACGCTAACAGGATTTCTGAGAGTACTTGACGGTAATCGGTTGTAACGGCTAGATCGACACCTTCAATCAGTTGAGAGGTGCTGAGTCCAGGCCATTTGCCGTAGAGTTTCCCGCCTTGCACGTTGCCACCTAAAACAGTCATCACACTCGCTCTACCATGGTCTGTTCCACCACTGTTGTTACTGCGTAAGCGTCGACCGAACTCCGTTATCATCACTAATGCAACCCGGTTATGATAGGCATTAATATCATTCCAGAACGCATTTAAACCGGTTGACAGAGTGTTAACCAAATTTCGGAACGCACCCGCCTGATTTTCGTGGTTATCCCAGCCACCATAATCGAGCGTGATGGCCTGAAGCCCAACTTCCATCTTTATTAAACGTGCGGCTGATTTCATCACACTCCCGAAACCACCCGATTTATCATAATTTGCACCATTTTCAGGCGTATAAGCAATAATGTGACCTTGAGGATCTCGCGAGATGCGTTGATCAATGACAGACGGAAGTTTTAACGCCTGCTGGACTGATTTACCTAATATATCATTACGATGACTATACATTTGCCAAAGTGCGGTTGCAACGGCATCTCCGCCCACAGACGGTAAGCCATTATTGATATCCGTTGCAGCAAGCACCTGTTCAAGTCCCAGTAAATCTCCTGGAATTAAGCCATTGAGAACAAAGGCCTCAAGCCCTTGGTTAGTTTTAGTGTGCGACCGAATAGCCCGTGTCAACCAACCAGATTGACTGTGTAATAATTCGTTCGTTGAGCCAATGCCAGCTTCGATTATGTCAGTTGCAACAAAATGGCTACGGGTAGAGTCCATTAATCCGCAAGCGTGAATGAAGGCGAGATGCTTATTCTGGTACAGCTCGTTTAGTCCGCCTGCCATGGCATGAAGACGAAAATCAATAGGGGTTGACAGGTTATTGCCTAAAGCATAGCCCGCGTCTTTACCGTCTTTCAGAACTCTTAAATCGGCAGGCCGAGCAGCAATAAAGTCAGGATCATCCGCAGGTGAGATTAGATTTAAGCCGTCGCATCCCCCGCGTAAATGTATGACAACCAAGGTTGGAGTAGATTCTTCTGTAGCGAAAGCGAGGCTACGTAAACCAAAGGGTAATGGGGCACAGAAGAGACCCGCAGCGGTTAACGCTTTTAATACTTCACGACGATTAACATTTATCATGAGAGACCTCAACAGGACTGAAAATCGGGAGACATGGCAGCAATGGCTGATGCCAATATCAAATTTTTTTCTTTTCCAACAGGCGGTGCAAAAGGTAATAGACCTGCCGCCATTGTAACGGTTTCAATGGTTTTGCTATCAGCGGAGTTACCCATCAAACGAAATAATTCGGTGATCGTTTCAGTGCCATTGCCAGGTATTGCTTTCCATGCGGTAAAGGTGGCAGCAAGGTTGGGTGTTCCTGTTCCCCATTGATTTTGCGCCAATCCTAACAGCAGCGCCCAACGATGCCGCAGGGTGTTTGTACCTAGAAAAATAGCATTTTCATCCGGTAGACCGACCGGAGTTGTTGCACCAAAAAGACGTTGTCCAGCGTTAGTTAACTGGTTGATGAGACCTTCGCTGGGCGTAAAATCAAAGCCCATGACACGCACATAATTAGCCATCAATGCTATGGGGCGTTTAATTTTGGCACCCCGCGATTGCATAAACTCAGGAGATTCAATAATCAAACGCAGTACCTTTGCAATCTGGTCAGGAGCCTGGTGGGTACTTTGCCAGGTCGCTGCGGCGCGAGTGATTAATGAGGCCGTTGGGTTTTCACCTACCAGACGAATACACAATTTAGTGGCCATGTGTTGTGCGGTAGCTGGATGAGCGGCGATAAGATCAAGTACCTCACGACCGTCGGCCATAGCCGGTGCGAAAGGCGCTAGTTCTTTTGCAAGTACTCGTTTTTGATAACCATCATGCCAGCGCTCAACATAATTAAAGCGACCGGTCTCGGCAATCGTCCAACCTGTAAACGCGCGTGCAACTTCGTAAACATCTTGGTCAATATAGCCAATGGGTTGGCCTTTTAATGCACCGGGTACTTCGCGCCAGCGGTTGAAGTTGTCATTTAAGTAGTTCTCACGACCAAAAGTATGGAGTTCTAATAATTCGCGTGCGTAGTTCTCGTTGGCTGCTCCGGCACGCGAGGAATAATTGGAAAGATAAAATTGCATGGCGGTTGAAGTTGCCACGGCTTCTAACAGGACTCGAAAATTACCGAAACAGTTTTTACGGATCACATCTCTATCATAAACAGGTAAGGCGACACTGATACGCTCATCCGAAAAAGCATTCACATGAAAATGATCATGCCAAAATTGGCTAATGACTTCTTTCAATTGGTAGCGGCTATAGACTGATCGTAGTAATGTGGCTGCAATAACTTCAGTCCTGGGTCTAGCTCTTTCTGCGCCGGATACGGGCTTTTGTGGGTCGAATAACGGCCATAATTCTTCAATGGGTTTTGACAGTGAGCTTAAAGGCCGCAATTCATCCATTGTCGGCCACTTACCTTCAACAGCCGCATATTTAATGGGCAGTTTACAGGTGTCGAGACGACTTTTTACAGGAGCCTCGTCCTCTACTGGAGCCGCTAATTGTTCTTCCAGCCAGGCCTTATGTCCTTGTTTAAATAACGGTTCATAGTCTTCCGCTCTCAGGCCGTAACCTAATCGGTGGGTAGTAAAAAACAGATCTATATCACCTTTTATCTTACTCATAAACTGCCCCGTCAACATTAAATCTAATAGTTATCGGCACTGTACTAGGTTTTGTCCCCAATATTTATAATGACCAAATCGTACCCAGGGTAACCGCATATAAAAACATACAAAAAGCTCATTGTGAGGTTATAGTTATAATTTTTGATATATAGTCTATTACCTCTTGTATTATAGAGTATTTTCAAGTTTGCAGAGTAAAAAAGCTACCCCGTTAAAAGATTAATAGTTTTGGAATGTGGACTACAGCGCTAATGTCTTATTTATAATCCTTGCAGCGCCTATCACCAATCAGGTGCAAAAGTGGTTAGAGAGGCGTAAAATCTAGAAATATTGTCAATCCAGTTTAATCATTCAAAATGATTAACTTAAACTATTTTTCGATTACAGTGGGTAATGTGGCGTTTATAATTGAATGGGTTGATAGTTGTTTGGGGTATGCAGAAGAGCTTAAAGTGAATACACCTGCAAGTAATTTGACTTTAACTCACAGAAGCGGCGTTATATGTCAAATGGACTGGGATCTGGGTCCTTCAATTAACGATTATCAGGATCATGAGCTTCAACAAAAATTCGCTGCATTTTGGATAAATCCATCTCAGTCCATTAGCATTAAGCTGTTAAAACAAGGTAGTGATTATCGTCATCGTGTTTGGGATGCATTAAATAACATTCCCTTTGGAACAACATTGACCTATTCAGCACTCGCCAATCTAATAAATTCTTCTGCCCGTGCGGTGGGTAATGCTTGTAGAGACAATCCTTATCCCGTTATTATCCCTTGTCATCGGGTTGTCTCTGTTTCAGGCATGGGCGGTTATTGTGGTCAAACAGCAGGGGATTTGATGACGATTAAATGCAAATTATTAGATTATGAGTCGAGGATTATTTAAATGACATCAAGTCTATTGATAGAGCAGTTTCTTGATGCAGTTTGGGTTGAACAAGGTTTAAGTGAAAATACCTTGTCTGCTTATAGCAGTGATTTAAGAATCTTTGCTAAATGGCTTGCAGATAGATCAATGTTAGAAGTAACGACTACGGATTTATCGGCATTTTTGGCCAGTCGATATAAAGAAGGCATAGGTAATCGTTCTAGCGCTCGCATTTTATCGAGTCTACGGCGCTTTTATGGTTATTATATTCGCGAGAATCGTATTACCGTTGATCCTACTGGTTTGATAGAGCCTCCGCACATTGGGCGTTCCTTACCGACCCCCTTGTCTGAGCATGATGTTGAGTTATTATTAAACTCTCCAGAAGTATCCAACTTACAGGGATGTAGAGATAAGGCGATGTTTGAAATGCTTTATGCTACCGGACTTAGAGTGTCTGAGTTGGTGGCTTTAAAGTTTGACCAAATCAGTATTAGGCAAGGTGTGGTAAGAATTGTTGGTAAAGGCAATAAGGAGCGTTTAGTGCCGGTGGGCGAAGATGCGATGAGTTGTTTAGAAACTTATATTGAACAGGCTAGACCGGCTTTGATGGGACAGCAGCAATCGGATTATTTGTTTGTAACCAATCGTGCTGATGGTATGACCCGGCAGGCTTTTTGGTATATTATCAAACGTCATGCAACCAAAGCAGGGATTAATAAAGAAATATCGCCGCATACCTTACGTCATGCGTTTGCTACCCATTTGTTAAATCATGGCGCGGATTTAAGGGTTGTGCAGTTATTATTAGGGCACACCGACTTATCGACCACGCAAATTTATACACATATTGCTAGTCAACGCTTAAAAGAATTACATTCAAAATTTCATCCCAGAGGATAGTTAGCATGGTACAAAATATTCACCCGACCGCTTACATAGCAACCGATGTTGAGCTGGGAGATAATGCGATTGTTGGTCCTTTTGCGGTAATTGATAGCGGTGCTGTGATAGGCGCTCATTGTCAGATTGGTGCTCATGCTGTCGTGCATCGTCACGTAAAAATGGGGGAAGGCAATATTCTGCATCCCCATGCTGTGTTGGGTGGTTTGCCTCAAGATACAGGGTTTAAGCCCGAAACAGACTCCTGGTTAGTGATTGGTGACAATAATAATTTTAGAGAAGGTTTTACGGCTCATAGAGCTTCAAAAGTCGATGGCGTGACCCGTATTGGTTCGGGTTGTTATTTTATGAACAATAGTCATGTTGCCCATGATTGTCAAATTGGCAACAACACAATCTTCGCTAATAACGTGGCAATTGGTGGTCATGTCGAAGTAGGCAACAATGTTTTTATGGGTGGTGCCGTTGTGGTGCATCAGTTTTGTCGGGTGGGTTCCTTTGCTATTGTGCAGGGGACTACAGGGCTCAATATGGATGTAATTCCCTTTATGTTAATTGGTGGTCGACCCGCCCGACATTATCGGTTAAACACAGTTGGCTTAAGACGGGCTGGTATTACTGGTGAGCGCTATAACGTGTTATCGGCTGCCTTTCGGTTGTTAAGAACTAAGCAAAGTTTAGAGGCCTTGGAAGAAACTGAAGAATTAAAACAGTTAAAAGAGTGGTTAGCGATTAAGTCTAAACGGGGAACTCATGGATTTATTGATGTTTCAATTAAAAACCAAGAGTGAATGGTTTAAGCGGGGGGAGATAGAGCCAGGTTAGGACAAAGTCTGCTTTGTTGAAACCTGGCTTAAAATCAACTCAATAGTTGCTGGGTTTAAAAAACTAATAAACCGACGATGTTATTTATAAAGGTCGGATTTTCATTTAATTCAAACGTATAAACTTTTAATAAATGAAAAAAACAAGTGCCCGGCAAAAGTTAATAGGAGTATATAGGATAATCTTGCCAATATCTCGATAAAGGCAAGTTTAAAAAACACTAGTTCGTGATGTGTTTTTTTGAATGTTTCTGTAACTTCTAAATTTATATTGTTTAAAACTCTACCAAAGTGATTGTCTACTGACATTCCAATACCTCATTTTATTATTATTATTATTTTATGAATATAATCTGTCTATTCAATAGCGTCAAATTATAACAAGAAAAATATAATACTCTAATGTTTTGGGGTCAAGTAGTATTTGACTGATTTAGTCGGAAATTATATTCAGATGCAGGATGTTGAAGATGTTGTGAAGACAGCGATTATAAAAAGATAATGTGAGGATTATTTTATCGTTGCTGGCTGAACCGCAGTCCGCGATTCAGCCAGACAAAAAACTATCCTTGCTGCAGGATATAATTTACCGTGATTCTCATCAGGGCCTTGCAGAGCATCTAACTAATTATCGCTCTCGAAGTCGAATAGTGTCATCAGATCGCCAATAGCCGGTCCATTAACCGGTTTGTATGGATTATTTTCACTGGTGACCGGATTCGGCAGGTTATCACGACTGCGATGTGAAATAGCAGGCAACTTCCAGTTCTTTTCGATGAACTTCAAGATCGAAGCATGATCGTTGTAAGTGTGGTCGACGTGGCCTTTCTTGACGAAGGGCGATACCACTAACAGCGGAATACGTGTACCGTCACCGAAGAAGTCTACCGCCTGAACATAGCCAGAGTCATAATAACCGCCACCCTCATCCGTAGTGATAATGATTGCTGTGGATGCCCATAGCTCAGGATTGCTTTTAACCTGGGCAATCAAGTCTTTTAGGAACGCTTCATACAAGTCAGCAGTCGAATCAGCTGGGTGACCCGCTAAAGCCTCAAACGGACGAACATAAGAGACAGCTGGCAGCGTACCGTTCTTAACATCAGTCAGGAAGGCGCCGTAATTTTGCAGCTTGGCTTCTTCCGACGGATTTTTCATGATACTAGAGAATCCTGTTAGCGGATCACAGATACCACAATAGGAATGGAACAGTATCTGCACGCCATTTACTGCAGTAGGAAAAGCTGTTGAGTCGTTACCACGATCGGCACTGTAGTATTTCCATGATACGCCATTGTTAGTCAGAAGGTCGGCGATGGTAGGTACACTTTGTGGCGGCAAGGTAAAGCTGTTGGCACCCAACAAACGTGTAATACTGCTAGTCTGGTTCCAGTACAAGTTGTAATTATTTAACAGATAGTAGTGGTCTTTTTCGCAGTTGTTTCGATGAAGGCCTTGGGCTTTCAGCTCTCTATTAACAGCAGAAACACCCGGTTGAGTTGAGTCTGCGCAATTAACATAAGAACCGCCACTGTAACCGTCTTGTGTGTAATAGTTATTAGTGCCTGCGACGGGGTTCGGATTTTCGATTTGATTATCCCAAGGCTTTGCTGCAGAACCGTCGAGCTTTTTAGGGTCGGTAAAGAATGCTGCATCGCCGGTAACAATTGCCTGGAAGTTAGCACCAGTGCCACCCATGATGGCTTGGTGATAGTTATCACTGATGGCGTATTCGTCTGAAAGTGCCTTCAGTATCGGCGCATCACCGGTGCTCATATTGTAAAAGCCCATAGAGATGGCGCCTTCTTTGGGGTTAAATCCGCCGGCTGGATAGGGTTTACCATTTGAACCGGTGCCGATGGATTCTTCAACCCAAACGAACTTATCGTTTTTACCGCCATCAAGATCCTGCCACATCTGGAAGAATCGATGCACCGGATCACCGGTATACGCATTGTAAGGGGCGTACTTACTGATCTGGTAAGGGCCATTCGGCAAGTTGCTTGGGAATCGAGAGTCTAACACACCGGCCGTCTGACCTATCGCGTAAGTAGTGTAAGGCTGTGGTAAACCATTGTCGTAATCGCCAATAGATTCAGTTACGACGTGATACTTGTCAGTGCCGTCACCAATTTTTTGTTTAGCGAGGTCGAAGTGATCGCCTGGGGTTCCATCTTCTTTGACAATACCTTTGCTAAGCAGATTGTCGATAGTCTGGCCGGCTTTAGGCTTATAAGCACCGTATAAATTGTCAAAGGTGTGATTTTCACCGACTATGACGATAACATGCTTGATAGGGGTTACGGTTTCACTTGTTTCTTCTTCTGCGTGCGTTACGGCGGACATCATTAAAACGCTTGCCATCGCAGCCACGAGTGGGCACAGGCGTAAGGTCTTCTTTTTATTCATCTGTCGTTGCTCCTAAAATACAAAGTGTCAAGGATATGGATGCGCAGTCAGCCTATTAGCTACTGGCAGACGAATCATAGTTGGCACTTGTTACGTAAGTATTAAAGTTAGTTATTTATCAAACAATTCTGTCAGGATGGCAGACAAAAATGTATTCATATTGTTAGGGGTTGACAACATTGTCATAGCTTACCGATTGTGAGAATGGGGCAGTCCAGCGATTAAAAATCGTGTATCCTTTGCACAGTAACGACAATAACGTACCCATTGCTATACCAGAGACAACTAAGCAACCCCATGACACAAAATACCAATAACCTGGCCGCATACATCTGGTCGTTAGCTGATTTACTAAGAGGCGACTTTAAACAAAGTCAGTATGGTCGAATTATCTTACCGTTTACCTTGTTGCGCCGCCTTGAAGGTGTCCTGGAAGAGAGCAAAGCAGCGGTGCTGGCGCAGGTTGAGAAAGTACAGGCCATGAACTTGCCTGAAGAAGCGCAGGAAAAGTTACTGCTACGGGCAACGGGTGGCCTGTCGTTTTATAATCTTTCTAAAATGGATCTTTCCAAGTTAGGTGAAGCCGGTATTGCTGCCAATCTGGAGGCTTATATTCAAGGCTTCTCCAAGGATGCACGCGAGATATTTGAGCATTTTAAATTTGCTGAATGGATTGGGCAGCTCAATGATGCCAATTTACTCTTTAAAATAGTTCAGAAAGTCAGGCAAACAGATTTAAGTCCTAAAGCGCTCTCTAATCATGAAATGGGCCTGGTGTTTGAAGAGCTTATCCGGCGCTTTGCAGAAAGCTCTAATGAGACGGCAGGGGAACATTTTACCCCGCGTGATATAGTCCGACTCACTACTGCCTTAGTCTTTATGGAAGATGATGAGTTACTCACTCAGCCCGGTATTATTCGCACCATTTATGATCCAACCCCCGGCACAGG
Source organism: uncultured Methylococcaceae bacterium (assembly GCA_903859415.1). Classification (GTDB taxonomy): domain Bacteria; phylum Pseudomonadota; class Gammaproteobacteria; order Methylococcales; family Methylomonadaceae; genus Methylobacter_C. The sequence continues at coordinate 3,332 of CAIOMN010000217.1, read as the reverse complement.
TGGATTTTTATCTTCCGGTATGGAATATGTGCATGAACTGAATCCACAAGCGGTGATGCGTGTATTTGGACAAGAACTGAATCCAGAGAGTTATGCCATTTGCAAAGCGGATATGCTCATTAAAGGGCAGGAAGTTAAAAACATTAAACTAGGCAACACCTTATCCAATGATCAACTGTACGCAGCCAAGTTTGATTACATGCTATCCAATCCCCCGTTTGGTGTTGACTGGAAGAAAATAGAATCTGACATTAAAGACGAGCATACCCTAAAAGGCTTTGATGGCCGCTTTGGCCCTGGCTTGCCTAGAGTCTCTGATGGCTCTTTGTTATTTCTGTTACACCTCATCAGTAAAATGCGAGACGCCTCCGCGGGCGGTGCGCGTATCGGTATTATTCTGAATGGTTCACCTTTATTTACTGGCGGTGCAGGTTCTGGAGAATCAGAGATTCGTCGTTACATTCTGGAAGCTGATCTGTTAGAAGCTATTGTGGCCTTGCCGACGGATATGTTTTACAACACTGGTATCTCAACCTATATCTGGGTGCTATCCAATAAAAAATCCCAAGAGCGAAGAGGTAAAGTCCAACTGATTAATGGCATCAACTTGTTTAGCAAAATGCGAAAGTCCCTGGGTTCAAAACGCAACATCATGGATGAAGCCGATAGTGCTCTTATTACCCGCACCTTTGGTCAGTTTGAAGTCGTTGACGCGCGTGAACTGGATAAACCGGCAGAACAGAAAAGCAATCGTGGCCGTCAGTCAGCCAACTCAAAAACAGAAGCCGCCAAAACCTTTGCCAGTAAACTATTCAATACGTATGAATTTGGTTATCGCCGACTCACTATCGAGCGTCCTTTAAGAGAGTCTTATCAGTTCAGTGATGACCGCCTTGAAACATTGCGCTTTGTTTCAGGCCCGTTAAATGCAGCTATGCAGTGGATTTATGACAACTATGCCATCGATAATCAATGGACTGATGCAGCCGATTGTGAATACTACGGTGTGTTAACCGAACAGAGTGAAGCCATTCGCAAACACTTAAAAATTCATTTTACCGACCTTAAAGAAAAACAGCTCAAGGACTTATTGGCTCGAACGATTTGGTTGGAACAAAAAAACGTGCTGCTTAAAGCCAGGCAACTGCAAGCCGTGATAGGCTTAGAGCAATACGATGATATGAACGGTTATGATGAACTCATCAATGCAGCGTGTAAAAAATCAGCGGTTACCTTGGATGCCAAAGAGAAGAAACAGCTAAAAGCGGCGGTCAGTTGGAAGAACCCCAAGGCTGAGAAAGTGATCAAGAAAATTTATAAAGCGAAGGCTAATCCACTGTATGGTTTGTTTGCTGTTAATGGCGAAGTCATAGAATATTATGCAGATGGTGATTTGCGCGATAATGAAAACGTGGGGCTTGACCCTTCTAAAACGGTTAATGCGATTAACGAAGCCTACTTTATTAAAGAAGTGCAGCCCCATGTACCGGATGCGTGGATAGATGCCAGTAAGAAAGATGAGAAAGATAAAGAGATTGGGATAGTGGGGTATGAAATCCCCTTTAACCGGCACTTTTATCAATATCAGCCCCCTAGAGATTTAGTGGAAATTGATGCTGATCTGGATGCTATCAGTAGCGAGATTATGACGTTGTTACAAGAGGTGCATTCGTGATGCTGCACCTAGAAAGAGTCTCGCCACGGGTGATATTAATAATTAGAGGATAAAGTCATGCAAGCTATTGAATTTGAAACCACTGCTTTTCAACATACTGTCCGTATTCCCGATACGATTCCCGATGGCGTTCCTATTAAGATAATCTTGCTATATGACAATACAAAAATTTCTCCAGAGCCATCACCATTCAATTTAAGTCGTGACGAGCTGAATAATAGAAGTCCTGATTATTTAACAATAGCTGTTGATGAAATAGATATCCCCGCAAGGGATGAGCGTTATGAGCGCTAAGATATTTGCTGATACCAATCTGTGGATTTATGCACATTTACAAAAAGAAAGTGATTCTCGATGTAAACAGGCAGCAGAATTAGTTAGAAAGTTACCGTTGATTATCAGTAATCAAGTCATTAACGAATACTACAGTGTGATGTTAAAGAATAAGGCACCTGATGCATTTATTCAGGCCAATATTAAAACCATGCTCTGGCATTGTGATGTTTTTTGTCTTTCGCTTGAAACACTGGCGACTGCATTTGAGGTGAGGGAGCAGTATCGTTTCTCGTGGTGGGATAGCCTGATTGTAGCTTCGGCTTTAGAAACACAATGTGATTTTTTATATACAGAAGATATGCAGCATGGACAGGTGATTAAGAACAGCTTGCAAGTTATTAATCCGTTTTTTAATGGATTGGATTTATGAAGTATCAGGCATATCCTGAGTATAAGGATTCATGTGAAGAATGGTTAGGTTGCGTTCCTAGCCATTGGGATGTTATACAGATTAAACACTTGAGTACTATCAAAAGGGGAGCTTCACCTCGACCAATTGATGATGCTAAATATTTTGATGATGATGGCGAGTATGCATGGACAAGGATTGCAGATGTCACGGCATCTGATGTGTATTTAATTAAGGCTCCACAAAGATTATCAAAATTGGGTAGTTCCTTAAGTGTAAAACTAGAGCCGGAGTCACTTTTTCTAAGCATTGCTGGAACAGTGGGTAAGCCATGTATAACAGGAATGAAAGCTTGTATCCACGATGGTTTTGTATATTTTCCAGAACTTAAAATTCCTAATAAGTTTCTTTTTTACGTGTTTGCTGGTGAACAAGCTTATAAAGGGTTAGGGAAGTTTGGAACACAACTTAATCTTAATACCGATACAGTGGGCGGAATAAAAATTGGTTGTACGGTAAATAGTGAGTTAGAAAAAATTGCCAACTTCCTCGACCACGAAACCACCAAAATCGATACCCTGATCGAAAAACAACAACAGCTTATTAAACTGCTCAAAGAAAAACGTCAGGCAGTCATTAGCCATGCCGTGACCAAAGGTTTAAATCCTAATGCTCCCATGCGAGACTCAGATGTTGAGTGGTTGGGCGAAGTGCCAGAGCATTGGGATGTTTGCTTAATTAAATATAAATGTCTAGAAATTACAGATGGTGCGCATGTGTCGCCTATGACTGAAGGTGGAGAACGTTATTTTATTTCTATAACAGATATTAAAAATGGAGTAATAAATTTTGATGATGCCTTATTAACAACTAATGCAAGTTTTGAATATCTTATTAAAACAGGTTGTATGCCTTTAGCTGGTGATATTTTATTTAGTAAGGATGGAACTATAGGCCAGACAGCTATTACGC
>CAIOMN010000216.1 GCA_903859415.1 uncultured Methylococcaceae bacterium | reverse complement strand
GGTATTTTACAGATTCAAACTTGTCAGGTAGCAGCACATGCCGCTATTTTGATGTGATTTTAGTCGAGCATTAGAACTGTCTATGACTTTTACATTTTCAAGCAAAAACCTTGTCAAGTACTTTTTAAATTATTTTCGCTGAATAGTTACAATTAATTTTACATGGGTACTTATCAATTTCTCCATTAGTTATTGCTCGGCAATAGCGTTACATGGTTGCATCAACTTTATTAACAGCCAACGCAACCAAAATACAAAAATACGTTTAGAGCGGCGTGAACCGTTCCATCGTCTCATTTAGGACGCTGGACTTGTGTTCAGTCGATAAGTGAGTATAGCGGTCTGTACTAGTAAGGCTTTTATGACCCAATATTTCAGCAATCTCTTTCAGCGTCCGTCCATCTCTAGCCAATGTCGATGCTGTATCATGACGTAAATCATGCCATCTAAAGTTTTCAATGTTAGCCATTTTTAGACTTTTTATCCATTTCTTTCTGAAGTCAAAAGGCTGATCTGGATCTAAGGTTGATGGAAACAAAAGATTGCTGCCAACCTCCCGATGCTTTTTAAGCTCATCCATAATAACCCCAGGAATAGGCGTGTGACGAGGTGTACCGTTCTTGGTGTCAGCCAGCATTGCTAACCCTTTCTCAAAGTCTATGTCATTCCAGCGCAACCAATCAAGCTCGCCTTTACGCATACCCGTTGTAAGTCCCATAAGGACCTTCAGATAAAACTTGCCTCCAATGGCTTTAGCCGCTTTAAGTAACCTTGGCTTTTCTTCATCCGAAAGATAACGAACGATCTTATTATTTACTTTGAGTGAACGAACGTGTTTACAGGGATTTTCATTAATGTATTGATCTAGGATGGTGTCATCCTCTTGTTGCAGGGTGGCATAATCCAGAATAGCGGATAAAACAGCGAGGTGCTTATTGTAGGTTGCGGGTGCTAGTGATTTTTTTTGTTTGAGAGCATCCCGGATAAGTTCCGGTGAAATGTCTGAAAGTAGAGTTTTACCTAAGATTTTTTGCCACCATAAAACCAGTCTTACCCGGTCATGATCTTTTCCTGTCCACCACTGCATATATTCATCGGCTAACCGACTGAACAGAATGGTGCAAGGTTTAATACCCTTAGCTTCATACTCTTGAGAATCCAAAACTGCACGACTACCCCATGTACGAGCATCTTGCTTACGTCTAAATGTTTTGGTTTTTATGCCCTTACCTGATTTGGTAAGTATTGTTCGATAACGGGCTTCGCCGTTCTTTAGAATGACTTTGATGATATGAAAATTTAGCATCTGTGTTCCTCATTTTAAGGTTAAAACAAAACTACTAGTAAAATCACTGTAGTCGATAGTTTTAGTACACAGTTACTGAGCTTTTTTATCCTTAAAAAGCTTTTTAAATCAAAGGCTTTGGTGGTGGGTCGTGCGCGATTCGAACGCGCGACCATCGCATTAAAAGTGCGGTGCTCTACCGGCTGAGCTAACGACCCAACAAAGAAGAAACATTATACAACATATTTATATTTTTGCAACCCTTTTTCTCATTTTTGACTCTTTATTGGGTTACCTTTTAATTATAAACTACAAAGATATTCTTTTTACAGCTTGGGTTAATTTTTGTAATGCCGCTACTCACTTTATAACAATCCGTGTTAAATCAGCTTCATTCGCTGTTAAATCTTCTTCATTCACTGTTAAAGCTACTTCACTCGCTATTAATAGTTTAACACGCTGCATTAAGCACTGTAATGAGCCTGTTACACTATTATTAACCCCTTTTACATCTACTTTACTGGTCTTTAAACCAATAGTGATTCGCATTAAAACTTTTTGACTGCTTGTTAACCCCCTATCAGTCAGTACGTTAGATCTAACACTCCTTTAAAAAATACAATGTTGCCTATTAAATGTTTAACCCCTGTTAACTACATATTAATCACGAGTGATGCCTGTTAATCAGGTAACCCTATTGCTACTAAAGCTCGCATTCAATACTTATCGCACACGGTTAAACATTAATCATAAGCGACTATACATTTATCAGGCATCTTAACAAATACGTTAGAACGTGACTCAGGTTTAATCGTTTTTTTAATGCCAAAAACACCCACTTTAAAAATAAACATAATAAAACTAGTATTATTTTCAAATGAGCCTATAGTTTAGTTTCAGTAGATTTTTAACGTAAGGAGTACGACATGAAAAGAACAAAGGTAGTTCTAAATTTTTTACAATTTCCACTCGCTATCAGAGTCATTTTATATCGCAGCGTCATTGCTCATTTATTAGGCAATCCCTATTTTGTTACCACCTCAGTAGATTTAGATGTCGCCAGTGCGGCCTTAGACGCGCTTGAAACAAGCATCACTAATGCACTAGACGGCTCACACTTAAATATTGCCCTTAGGCGTGATGCAGCAAAAGCAGCCGATGAAATTTTTCGTAACTTAGCCAGTTATGTTGATACCATCGCCATGGGGAATGAAACCATTATTCTCAGTTCTGGTTTTGCTGCGTCAAGACAACCCATCACGAGTCAAAAGGCTGTATTAACTGCGACTAATGGCTCACATTCTGGCAGTGTTAAATTAACTACCATCAAAGGATATAGAACTTATTCTTATATCTGGCGGATGCGTAAAGTATCGATTAATGGTGTTGATTTTGAATGGGTGGTTATTACGACCACAACACAAACCACGTATGAAGTGACTGGCCTTGATGTCGCTTGTGAATATTTATTCCAGGTCGCTGGCGTAACACCTGAAGGCATTACTGAGTTTTGCCAGTCGGTTACTAAATTAGTTGTTTAATCGACCTCTTTTATAAAGGGAGCAAAGCCCTAACTGCTGTTAGGGCTTTTTCACTTTCAGCGATTAAATCTTAATGGGTATAAATGGTTGGGTCAGCAACATGAGCATCTGCAAATCCGGCTTGTCTAATGCGACAGGCATCACAAACACCGCAGGCGTGACCATTAATATCCGCAGAATAACAAGACACAGTAAGCCGGTAATCAACCCCTAAGGCAATCCCTTGCTTAATAATATCCGCCTTACTGAGCGCAATTAAAGGGGTGTGTATTTTAAAATCATCACCTTCAACACTGGATTTAGTGGCTAAATTAGCCAATTGTTGAAACGCTTTGATAAATTCAGGTCGACAATCAGGATAGCCTGAATAATCGACAGCATTAACCCCAATAAAAATATCCTGCACATGTAATACCTCGGCCCAACCTAAGGCCAACGATAAAAATATAGTATTTCTAGCGGGCACATAGGTCACAGGTATTCCTGTCTGAGGTGTATTTGGCACAGCAATATGCTCATCGGTCAAGGCAGACCCCCCAATAGAACCCAAGCCCAGCTTAATAACCTTATAATCCGTCACCTGATACTCTAACGCAATCCTTGCGGCTGCCACTAACTCTGCACAGTGTCGCTGCCCATAATCAAAACTTAAAGCGTAACATTCGTAGCCTTGTTGCTTTGCCAAAGCGAGAACAGTAATTGAATCTAACCCACCTGATAAAAGGATAATTGCTTTTTTTTGCATAAGATATTATTTACCTTGGGCATTATCCCAAAGTATTTTATGTAATTGAATTTGAAAACGAACTTGTAATCTATCCTGAAGTATTTTGTCCGCTAGTTCGGTGGGACTTTGTACACCCATCACAGGTGAAAATAAGACCTGGCAGCGCTCAGATAAACCATAGTCATTAACTATCTGCTTTGACCATTCGTAATCTTCATGACTCCCAATGACAAATTTGACTTGATCCTTGGTGTCAAGATACTGAATATTTTCATATAAATTTTTACTAAGTTCTCCTGAACTTGGCGTTTTAAGATCCATCACCTTAACGGTTCTTGAATCTACTGCGGATATATCAATCGCGCCACTGGTTTCAAGTGAAACAGTAAAGCCTTTATCAAGAAGCTGGGTTAATAATGCCAGACAATTCGGCTGAGCTAAAGGTTCGCCGCCTGTTACTGTAACGTATGGCGTGTTGTAGTGCTCTACTTGAGCAATAATATCTGCAATTTCAACTTTATTGCCACCCACAAAGGCGTAAGCCGTATCACAATAAACACACCGTAATGGACAGCCTGTCAATCTAATAAATACAGTGGGTAATCCCACTGTATTTGACTCACCTTGTAGCGAATAAAAAATCTCTGTTATGCGAAGTAAACTCACAATTAATTTTTAACTTCATCAATCTTTTGGAGTTTTTTTGCCGCTAAGGGGGCAACAGATGATTTAGGATAATCCGTTATTACCCGTGTAAAATATTCACGCGCCTTAGCTGTATTTTTTTGATCCAATTCCATCATCCCAAGTCTTAGTAGCGCATCAGGTACTTTTGCACCACTGGGATATTTTACAACCACATCATTGAAAGCCTTAGTGGCTGCGGCATTATCCTGATCAACCCGATAAGCTTCACCTAGCCAATACTGAGCATTATTTGCCAAGGGGCTTTTTGGGTACTTGCTCAAATAGCCCAAAAATAATGTGATAGAGGGCTTGGTATGTCCATTTCTAAGTTCATTATAGGCTACATAATATTCCTGTTTCTCTGGACCACCCGTAGCTTGTGCTGGATCAGGCGAAGGCGCTGCTGATTGACTTTCGGCCGCAGCTGGTGCAGCTGGAGGCACAGGTTTCTTTTCTGGAACTGGCTCATTTGTTACCGCAGGCTCAGAGGCTTTTGGCGCCCCAGCCGCCTCTTTAGTTTCAGCAACGGCAGCCTCAGCCGTACTGGGTGCCGCCGGTACCGCTTCGGCTGCCGGCTGGACAGTGCTATTGGCTTTATTTTCAATAGCTTGTAAACGCTCATCAAAATCTGAATACATCGTGCTTTGATGCTTTTTAAGCTCATCAATTCGAAAAGCTTGTTCGTCTACCTTACCAGTCAGTTGCTGCACTTCAGTCTGCAATTGCTCTAATCGTCCCATCAATTCATACAGGGTATTGGTCGATGGACCACTAACTGGATTAACCGGCGTTGCTGAAGGTGGATATGAAGAATGATCTACAACGGCCGGAAAATCAGCAGCAGACACTGCATTACAAGCTAAAAGTAAAGCAACAAGACTGGTTTTTTTCATCTGTTTATACCTTAGTTATTTAGGTTGATAAACAATTTCTACGCGACGATTTTTTTCCCACGCCGCTTCATCACTACCAAAAGCAGCTGGCTTTTCTTCACCATAACTCACCAGAGTCAGTTGATTTTCAGAAACACCTTGCGCTTTCATTTTAACCGCTACTGATTTAGCGCGTTGCTCACCTAAAGCGATATTGTATTCGCGAGAACCCCGCTCATCGCCATTACCTTCAAGAGTTAGTTTTTGACTTGGATTTGCAATTAAATATTGCGCGTGAGCAGCAATTACAGGGATAAAATCAGGCAACACTTCGCTACTGTCCAGCATAAAATAAACAGTGCGCTTTGACAATGGGTTATTAGGATCATTAAACTCTGGACCTAAGGTACTTGCGTAATCACCACTATTGTCATAATTTCCATTGCCATTCAAGCCAGACCCATTCAAACCAGATCCATTCAAGCTTGAACCACCATTCAGACCATTTGTTGAAGCATCATTAATTCCACTTGCTGCATTTTGACTACCATCAGTCAGGCTTTCATCTTTTTCTTCATCACTACAGGCTGTTATTAAGAGCGTGCTTATAGCAAAGGCCAATAAAGTTTTATTTAATTTCATCTTTTGTTTCCAAATGTTAAGTGTATTTTATGATAAAGATAATTTTATTTAGCCAAACAACTAAGGAGCCCAAGCGGGTTCACGAACTTCACCGCTATTAAAAACTAACTTTTGCTGCATTTTACCATCTAATGATACTGCAGATAAAAATCCTGTACGCCCCTTCTTTGAAGCATACAAAATCATAGCGCCATTGGGTGCAAAGCTGGGTGACTCATCTGATGGACCACCGGTTAGGACGTTAATCGAACGTGTTGCCATATCCATAACAGCAATTCGATAGTCATTACCATTACCGTGCACCATCACTAAATTTTTTCCGTCCGGTGAAAAACTGGCCCGTGCATTGTAGTTACCCGAAAAAGTGAGTCTTTTTTCTTCTCCACCTTGACTTGGCACCAAGTAAATTTGTGGTTTACCACCCCTGTCAGATGTAAAAGCTATATGACTACCATCTGGAGACCAGCTTGGCTCTGTGTCAATAGAAAAGCTTTTCGTCAACTTGGTTACAGCACGTGTCGACAAATTTAAAACATAAATATCCGGACTGCCATCTTTTGATAATGTCAGTGCTAATCTTGTACCATCCGGAGACCAGGCAGGCGCACCATTAATACCTGGAAATTCTGCAACGCGTGCGCGTTCTCCTGTCGCTAGCGTTTGAACATAGATAGCAGCATTCTTCCTTTCAAAAGAAACATAAGCGACCTTTTTGCCATCTGGCGACCAGGATGGAGACATCAAAGGCTCAACAGACGAGGCTACCGTTTGCGGGTTAAAACCATCGGCATCGGCCACCTGTAGCTGATGAGATTGCTGCTTACTCCCTTGATTGTTGGTTGTTATGTAGGCTATACGGCCACTAAAAACGCCCTTTTTACCTGTTAGCTTTTCAAAAATAAGATCGCTAATATGATGAGCACTTCTCCGCAAATCAGCTGCGGATGAATTCATTCGATAACCTAACAACTGTCCGCTTTTATAAACATCAAGTAATTGAAACTGAATGTTATATTGACCGCCACCCAAATCATTTACCTGACCCACTACCATGTAATTCTGCCCAACAGACTGCCAGTCTTTAAAATTAACTTCGGCTGAAGAGCTGGGTCTGCTTGGCATACCGCTTTCTGCCATCATTTTAAAATAGCCGCTGCGTTCTAAATCAGCGTTGACTATCGAACTAATATTAACTGGCGCACTTTGGGAAGCAAAAGGAACGATTGCTAGCGGTACAGCACTTTCAACACCCTCGGTAATTTCAATCGTCAGCGCAGCAAACCCATTGGATATGCTGAAACCAAACAGCGCTATTAATAATAAAATTCTTTTAATAAAACTCACATCCACCTCTATGCCTGCACTCAAAAAAACCGCTTTCATTTTCACATAGACCAACTTTAATAAATCAATAAGCTATAAGAGTACCCATTAGTTATTTGGGGTTAAATAAAAACGAAAACGTCCTAAATTCTCTTGCAAATAGTTCCTTATCATTAGGCACTGGTAAAGGCGATGCTTTGTTAACTGCATTTTCTGCAGACCTGTCAAAAATCTCATCCCCACTGCTGGATACAACTTCAGCATCGATTACAGTTCCATCAGACATTAATTTAACTCTGATCGTACACTTTAAACCTTCTTCTGCAGAAACTGGACGAATCCAACTCCGGTTCACTTTCTGTTTGATAGCCTGTTTTGCTTGCTCTGACTCTGTTGACTGAGCAGCGGCCTTAGCTTTGGCTGCTGCTTCCGCCTCTATTTTAGCTTTTGCAGCCGCCTCTTCTTTAGCCTGAGCGTCGGCTTCTGCCTTCGCTTGTTTTGCGGCCTCTGCCTTAGCCTGTTTGTCTGCTTCGGCTTTGGCCTGTGCCTCTGCAGCGGCTTCTGCTTTCGCCTGAGCTGCCGCTTCAGCTTTTGCTTGTTTTGCGGCTTCTGCCTTGGCCTGTTTGTCTGCTTCGGCTTTGGCCTGTGCC
>CAIOMN010000215.1 GCA_903859415.1 uncultured Methylococcaceae bacterium | reverse complement strand
GAAATTGAAGTGGTTAGCACCACTCCCGTTGGTTCGAGCGGTCTAAAATTAAAGAAGATATCGGGTAATGTTCAATCAATCGAAGACGAGACCCTTAACCGTCACGAGGCGACTTCTTTACCTGACTTTATGAATCGTCAAATGCAAAGCGTTAATATCAACGACACGCAAAACAACCCTTATCAACCCGATATTACTTATCGAGGCTTTAGTGCTTCTCCCGTATTAGGAGCACCTATCGGGATTTCAGTGTATCAGGATGGGGTACGGGTTAATGAAGCTTTTGGAGATACCATCAATTGGGACCTAATTCCTCAAATTGCAATATCCAGCATGGAAATGATGCCGGGCTCTAACCCCTTATTTGGCTTAAATACCTTGGGTGGCGCCTTATCGCTCAGAACCAAGAGCGGCAGAAGTCATCCTGGTTTTAATGCTCAAGCCAGTGGCGGTTCTTACGGACGCCAAAATTATCAGGCTGAGGTTGGCGGTTCCCATGATCAATTTGATTGGTATTTTGCAGGTAATATTTTTGATGATCAAGGCTGGCGGCCTTATTCTCCATCCAGCGTTAATCAAAGCTTTGGTAAAATAGGCTGGGAGAATGATAAAACCGATATTGATTTATCGTTTACCTTTGCGGATAACAAACTTCAAGGCGTTGGACCTGTGCCACAAGACGCACTGCAACAAAATTGGAGCGCTATTTATAGCGCACCCGATGTGACCAAAAACACCCTCTACTTCTTTAATCTAAAAGGCAACCATTGGCTAACCGATCAGTTAAAATTAAGCGGAACCACCTATAACCGGAATAATAACAGTTACAGCCTCAATTCAAATACCGGAAGCTCCGGCGGTACCTGCGACACCTATGCCGATTGTCTTGAGGGTGGATTTTCTCCAGCCACCTTTCAAGCCGCCAGAGCTAAACAAAACGGCACTGGTGTGAATCTACAATTAACCTCTGATTACAAAGTCTTAAAACACGAGAATCAATTTGTTTTCGGTGGGGGTTATAATTATGCCAAAACAGGGTATACGATTGGTACGCAGAATGCCGATTTTACGCCGACTTTTTATGAGGTAGCCAACCAACCGCTAACGACTACAGTCAATATCAACGGTGAAAACACTTACTCCAATGTTTTTGCTACTGACACCTTCTCAGTGTTTGACTGGCTGCATCTCAACGCCTCGGCTAACTGGATGCAAGCACATGTACAAACCCTTGATAAAATGGGCGATGCGCTTAATGGCAATAATACCTTTCAGCGCCTTAACCCTTCAGCCGGCTTAACATTTAATCCCTTTGATGCATTCTCCCTTAAAATACCGTTACAAGAGTTCACCACTTATTTTAATTACAATGAAGGTTTTAGAGCGCCTACTCCGGTGGAGTTAACCTGCGCTGATCCGAATGCGCCTTGTACACTCCCGAATAGCTTTTTATCAGACCCCCCATTAAAACCAGTAGTATCACATACTTTAGAAACAGGCTTACGCGGTAAATTCAGTGCAGCTCTAAAGTGGAATCTGTCCTTTTATGAAACTATCAATACTAACGACATTCTGTTCTTAAACGTTGACACCACACGAGGCTATTTTAGTAATGTCGGTAAAACCAAACGCCAAGGGATAGAATTAGGTTTAAGTGGCCTAGCCTTAGATAGTCTAAACTGGTATATGAGTTACGGCTTTGTAGATGCCACCTATCAGTCCAATGCCCAGTTATTTAATGGCCTGGGAGCTGAATCTGTTATTGCTGGCAATAAAATCCCCAGCATTCCAGCCAATACGCTTAAATTCGGCTCTGAATATGAACTATTTCATAACTTTTTCTTCGGCGGTGATTTACAATATGTATCCAGCCAATATGCACGGGGTGATGACACTAACAGTAGCCCACAAATCCCTGATTATGCCATTGTTAACCTCAACACGCGCTATGTTATTAATAAAAACGTGGAACTCTTTGCCACGGGCAAAAACATCTTCGATAACCACTATGTTTCTTTTAGCCAATTGGGACAAAACTTTTTCAACAACAATAACCCCACCCAATTTCAGGGCCCAGGCGCTCCTGCAACCGGCTATGCAGGCATTCGTGTGCATTGGAATTAAGTCCCTGTTTAAGGCATAGGCACTGTTAGTTATTAGCAAAGTTCTATTTAATCGTTAAGACAGGGTTATCTACCCCAATGAGTAGATAACCCTATTGTCAATTGTACTAATTGACTAAATCAGTGGTTAAAGTCTAACTTAAACCACTAACTTTATTAAAAACACTACGGGCAAATTGGTTTGAAGGCTATAACGCTGCAAATGATAGTGGCGTATTCCGGACCGCCTTTAGGGAAAGAGTATATATGGGGAGTTTTTTATCAACATGGTAAGACTCTCCAATATCCGAGATCGAAAGACACTAGAAAAAAACTTCCGTGACAAATTCCAGGCGCTTAATAGAGTCAATCTAACAGATGCAGAATTCGCCATAATTACATTTTGTTGAATTGATGGTTAGTGTGTTTAAAGATGTATAGGGTAAGCATGGAAGAATGAGTAATAATAAAACATCGGCTTTTAACTTACTGGAAATTTAAGATGGTCACTAAAAGAAAACTCATTACCTTTGATTGGGCAATAAAACGTTTACTACGCAGTAAAGCTAATTTTGGCATCCTTGAAGGTTTTTTAAGTGAATTGCTTAAAGAAGACATCACTATTTTGGATGTACTGGAAAGTGAAAGTAACAAAGAGACCAAAATAGATAAATTCAACCGCGTTGATCTAAAAGTACGTAACCAAAAACAAGAAATAATTATCATAGAAATACAATATGATCGAGAATATGACTACTTGCAGCGTATATTTTATGCGGTTTCAAAAACAGCCCTAGAACACATGGCAGATAATAGTTCCTACGCCAGCATCACTAAAGTCATCTCCATCAACATCCTTTATTTTGATCTGGGTAGCGGCACTGATTATATTTACAAAGGCACCACCCGTTTTATAGGCTTACACAATCATGATGTTTTAGAACTTAATGAAAAACAAAAACAACTCTTCGAAAAAGACAGTATAGAATCATTGTACCCAGAATATTATTTGATAAAAATAAACCGCTTTAACGACATTGCCAAAGATACCTTAGATGAGTGGATTTACTTTCTAAAAAATGAAGAAATTAAAGACAGCTTTACCGCTAAAGGCTTAAAAGAAGCCCAAGAAAAACTCAGCATCATGAAACTGCCAGAAGACGAACAAAAAGCCTACGAGCATTATAAAGACGACTTGCGATACCAAGCCAGTATGTTTGAGTCTTCTTTTGGTGATGGTTATTATGAAGGCAAAGCGATAGGTATGGAGCAAGGTATAGAGCAAGGTATAG
>CAIOMN010000214.1 GCA_903859415.1 uncultured Methylococcaceae bacterium | reverse complement strand
AGACTGGAGCGTTCAACAGCTTTGAAATGGTGGGATATTACCATCTCGCCAAAACAGGTATTTTGAAAACTGCATCATCCCTTAGTGAAATACTGATGTTTTAATCACTATCTAAGGCGGGTGAATGATAAATCAATAAAATAAGATTGTCTACAAAAAATGCGACAATTTGTCGCACCTTTAATGTAGCGTCTATTTAATAGGCTTCATTGATGAATATTTATTTCAATTGGACAAATTCGAGCACTCTTTTTTGCAATCATTGGTAAAACATTAATGTTCAGCTTAATACATAGTCGTAATGTCTAAATACATTTACCAATCCGCTGGATAGATTGCCCTTTCCCTAAAATACGGCAACCTTTCGCTGGATAGTTCGTTTTTTCCCTAAAATACGACAACCTTTCGCTGGATAGTTTGTCCTTTCCCTAAAATACGACGACCTTTTGCTGGATAGTTTGTTCTTTCTCCAGGATACGTCAACCTTTCTCTGGATAGTTTGTTCTTTCTCCAGGATACGTCAACCTTTCTCTGGATAGTTTGTTCTTTCTCCAGGATACGTCAACCTTTCTCTGGATAGGTTGTTCTTTCTCCAAGATACGTCAACCTTTCTCTGGATAGGTTGTTCTTTCTCCAGGATACGACATCCTTTCGCTGGATAGCTTGTTCTTTCTCCAAGATACAACAATCTTTAGCTGGGATAGCTCGTTCTTTCTCTTACTAGCAAAGGCCAACCATTCTAAATAGTTAACCTTAATTGGTTATACGTAACTCATCAGAACTTGCCGGACTTAAAAATCGTGTTGATTGACAATGTTTATTTTGAAACTCGCTGCTGAGACTACCTGACAAAACCCTTGATCAATAATTTGTTGTTCTGCAAGTTGCTCAAGAGTCAGATTGTTATCAATGCGTGCTGACTTAACCAGAATAAGTTCTTCAGCCTGAATAGTTTTTGCTAACCAGGCAGCCAGGCTATCAGAAGTAATATCCCAGGAGGCAGGAACAGAGGCTTTATCAAGTTCATCAATAGTCGGTGACCAGATGAGTACTTCACCTTTTTTAAGTCGCTGCTTAATGTCTAGGGTTGAGGTAACAATTGTAAACTGACTTTTAAGGCCATGAATTAACAAGCCCATTTGTTGCATGGCTAAAATAGCCATTCGGTGAGCAGTGGTATCGTCAAACTGCCAACGCCCTTGAGCGAGCCTCACCTGATCGGCAAAGGCACCCCCGCCGGGTACTATCACGACAGGTTTATCGTTATACTGCTGTTCCAGTCGATCTAAGCAACTAACCAGAGTCTCAGCTTGAGAGAGACTGCCACCCAGTTTAATGACTATCATTTCTCTCAGTTAGTTGCTGTAATAAGGTGAGCATGGCACTGGCTTTATCAAAGCTTTCCTGATATTCCTCTTCCATTTTTGAATCATAAACAATACCGCCACCCGCCCAGAATCGAATAGTGTTGTTAGAATGAAGACCAGTATCAGTAGTATTCCCAAAACAATTACACCCACTGGAAACGGGACAGGAATGTAACTTTTCTGTAGTAATGCTAAAGCATCTCGCATAGTTGCAGAAAATACACGAGGTTCAATAGGTATTATTTTCCATTGGCTTCGATCAGCAGGGGCTTGGGTCATGTATTCATCTAAACTGTAAACCGCCGCTTGCCCGAATGCACGGCTTGAGGGTATTTGGGGATAGCTGCTTTTAGCACCACCATTTTCAAACGTTACCAGTGATTTTAAAGTCAGATGCTTGATATAATCCCAAGTTAACATCCTGATTGGCGGGTATGGGCGAGGAAAATCCATTGTTAGCCAGAAACATCAGGTGTGAAGCGAAAAATATAACTTTTTTTACATTTTACATTGCATATTTGAATGTACAAATGGACATATTGAAAGCATAATAAGGAGCCATTCCTATTGTATTAGCTGTATATTTGCCGCAGCATAGACATCGTGTTTTCTTTAAAATCTAAAAAAAATGAACTCCAATATAGCAACAATTATAACTACCTGTCATACCTGTCAGTTATCTGACCTATGTTTACCTTATGGGCTGAATGTTAATGAAATTGAGAGCTTAGAGCACATTATAAGAAATAAACGGCCTTTACAGGCAAAGCAGTTATTGTATTCAAAGGGTGATGAATGTAAAAGTTTGTATGTCGTAAAGTCAGGTGGTTTTAGAAGTTTCTTAATTAATGCTGAAGGGAGTGAGCAAACGATTAATTTCTATTTGCCCGGTGAATTAATGGGCCTGGATGCTTTGTTTTCGGGTAGTTTTTGTAGCTCTATTGATGCTTTGGTCACTAGTGCTGTCTGTGAACTGCCATTAAACCGTCTTAATGAGTTGTGCGATAAAATACCCAATCTTCAACATCAAATGACGCGTGTTTTAAGTAAAGAGATTTCTCATAATCATGATCAATTGGTCTTGTTTGGAAATAACTCTGCCAAAATTAAACTGGCTTCTTTTTTGTTGATATTGTCAAAACGATACGAATTATTAGGGTGTTCAAGCACTGAGTTTAATTTAACAATGCGTCGTCACGATATAGCCAATTTCTTAAGTCTCAGCGATGAAACGGTTAGTCGACAGTTTACTGCACTGAGTAAGGATAAAATAATCTCGGTTAATCAACGTGCCATTAAAATTCTCGATCTAGACTTGTTAAAATCCATTGTAGAACATTCTGAGGAAGAAGATTCTTTGTTCTTTAATAAACGCGCCAGCAAAGCAATGTGATGACAGGAGAAGGGGCTTTGTTAAATAATTGAATTGACGCAATTTGCAATGATGCTATTATCTGTAATAAAAACCAAGTAAAGTACTTTGTTTTTAAATCCAGTGTTTTCATTGTTAATTGTTAATTAAAGAAGGTTCAAGCCATGTTAGAAATAAACCAACAAGCCCCTTTGTTTAGTTCTCCAAACCAGTTGAATGAAGTTGTTAATTTGTCTGACTTTGCTGGTAAAAAGAACGTCGTTTTATATTTTTACCCTAAGGATGACACCCCGGGTTGCACCATAGAAGCCAATGATTTTACCCGTTTGGCAGACGAATTTAGTCAGCTTGATACAGTTGTTATTGGCGTGAGCAAGGACACCTGTGAAAGTCATGTCGATTTTATAAACAAGTTTGGTTTAAAGGTCGTGTTGCTGGCCGATACCAGTGGTGAGCTTTGTGAAAGTTATGGTGTCTGGAGAGAAAGAGAAAAGAATGGCGTCAAGAGTATGGCTATTTTTCGTTCTACTTTTATTATTAACAAGGAAGGGACTTTAGTTGACGTTGAATATGGCGTTAACCATGAAGGCCATGCGGCAGCGGTTTTGGAAAAAGTAAAAGGTCTTTAATCCGTTATAGTCAGTCAGGTGATCAAGATGGTTCCAGAACAAACATTAGATTTAACGGGCAAAGTCGCACTGGTAAGTGGAGCGGGTGTGGGGATTGGTCGAGCCGTTGCTTTGACATTAGGTCAGGCGGGTGCTTTTGTTGGTATACATTACCATTCCAGTAAGGTAGGTGCTGAACAACTTCATGATGAATTAACCGTTAAGGGCATTAAGTCGATATTGTTACCGGCTGATTTGACTCAAGAAGATGAAGCTAACGAACTGGTTGATAAGCTGGTTGCCAAGGCTGGGCATCTGGATATCTTAGTGAATAACGGCGGTGGTCTTGTTAAACGCGCCAAGATTGAAGACTGTACGCTAGAGAACTGGAATAAATCGCTTGATCTTAATCTGACCAGTGCCTTTTTGTTAACCAGACGAGCCATTCCGCATTTGCGTGCGACAGGAAGTGGACGCATTGTTAATATTTTATCGCTTTCGGTGCAAACCGGGGGGGCTAATGGCGGCGGTTCTTACGCGGCTGCAAAAGGGGGACTGATGGTCTTTACGCATACACTGGCCAAGGAACTTGCTCCTCACGTTAGAACAAATTCAGTGATGCCGGGTACGGTTGAAACGCAGCATCATGAGATTCATTCGACAGAAGAAATGATGGAAAACTACCGTAAGCAAACGCCGTTAGGCCGTAATACCTTTGCTGAAGAAGTCGCCAGTTCAGTGCTCTTTCTGGCGAGCGATATGGCATCCCATATTAATGGGGCGTTAATTGATATCAGTGGTGGCCGGTTCTTACGGTAAGCTTTGTTTGTTAAAGCGTTGACCGCACCATAACTGAAAGCGGTCCAGGTAAAGATAAATAATGGGGGTGGTGTAAAGCGTGAGTAGTTGGCTTAATATCATCCCCCCAACAATGGCTATACCTAAGGGGCGGCGAAGTTCTGCACCATAACCACTGCCTAGTGCCAGAGGCATTGCTGAGAGCAGGGCGGCAAAGGTAGTCATCATAATCGGACGAAAACGCATCATGCAGGCACTAAAGATGGCGACATCGGGTGTAGTGTTTTTGGTGCGTTCCTCATGGATGGCAAAATCGATCATCATAATGGCATTCTTTTTTACAATCCCAATCAGTAGAATGACACCTATCATGGCAATGATGCTGAATTCTGTTTTAAAGGCTAACAGGGCAAGAATAGCACCCACCCCAGCTGATGGCAGGGTAGACAGGATGGTTAGCGGATGGACATAACTCTCATATAAAACCCCAAGGACAATATAAATACACAGTAATGCCGCTAGAATCAGCCAAGGCTGATTTTTTAAGGATTGTTCAAAGGCTTTAGCAGTGCCCTGAAAACTGCCTCGCATCGAACTTGGAACACCTAGATCTCTCATGGTTTCTGCAATAGCCAGGGAAGCTGTTGATAATGAAGAACCTGGCTTCAGATTAAAAGAGATGGTGCCGGTGGGAAACTGGCTTTGATGATTAACGGACAAGGGTGTATTGGTAACGCCATAACTGGCAAAAGTAGATAACGGTATTTGTGCACCCTTTGGTTGTTGTGCATTGGGTGGAACACTGACATAAATATTTTTTAATATTTCTGGGCTTTGTGAATAGCGGGGTGCAACTTCCATAATCACATGGTATTGGTTCAGCGGATTGTAAATAATGGAAATTTGTCGTTGTCCGAAAGCATCATTTAAAGTTGCATCAATCAGCGCCTGGTTAACGCCCAGTTGTGCTGCAGTGCTGCGATTTATCTGCAAGGCAATTTGTTGGCCTTTATCTTGTTGATTGGTATTGACATCCAATAATTCGGGTCGTTGAGATAAGGCTTTGACTATTTGAGGAATCCATTTTCTTAGGTCTTCAAGATTGTCTGCTTGTAGTGCGTATTCAAATAAGGCTGAAGAACCTCTTGCCCCGATACGAAGGTCTTGAGGTGGCTGTAGTATCAGTCTCGCACCGGGTTCATCCGTTATCTGGCTGCGTAGTCTGGCCATGAGTTGATTGACAGTCAGTTTACGTTCTTCCAGTGGTTTTAGGGTAGCGAACATAAGGCCACTGTTGCTATCTCTTTGACCACCCGTAAAGCCTATAACCGTTTCGACTTCTGGATCTTTACGCATAATATCAACAAAGTCAGCCAGTTTTTTTTGCATGGCCTGAGATGAGATGCTTTGATCCGCCTGTATCGTGCCGGATAGTCTGCCGGTATCCTGTATTGGGAAAAAACCTTTGGGGACGATGCTATACAAGTAGATATTAAAGCCAATAGTACACAGGAGTATCAACATGACTAAAGGCGCATGCTTGAGTCCCCAGGTTAAGGACTTTTCATAGGCACGGGTCCAACTGTTAAAGCCTCGTTCCAAACCATTATAAAGTGCTCCATGGGTTTTATTGTTCTCAGGCTTTAGCCATAACGCACACAGCATGGGGGTGGTAGTCAGCGAGATAACCAGTGATACTAGTACAGCAGCAGAGAGCGTCACAGCAAATTCCTGAAAAAGTCGCCCGACGATTCCACCCATTAACAAAATGGGGATGAACACCGCAATCAGGGAAAGGCTCATGGTCAATACCGTAAAGCCGACTTCACTAGCACCCAATATGGCAGCTTCTTTAGGTGGAACTCCGCGTTCAATATGCCGTTCGGTATTTTCTAAAACCACGATGGCATCATCGACCACAAAGCCGGTGGCAATAGTGAGTGCCATTAAGGATAAGTTATCCAGGCTATAGTGGCATAGATACATGACACCAAAAGTACCTATCAGGGAGACGGGTACAGTAATGATCGGGATCATGGCAGAGCGCAGGTTACGTAAAAATAATAACACCACCAGTATCACTAGAACCACAGCCAGAAAAAGACTGTATTCAACTTCTCGCAGAGAGGCGCGTATGGTCAATGAGCGATCGAGTACTATTGAAAGGTCTATGGCATTCGGTATTGAGGCTTGTAATTGGGGGAAGAGGGTTTTTACTTTATCGACAGTTTCGATTATGTTTGCGCCGGACTGTTTATTTAATATCAGTAAGACGGACGTTTTTCCATCTTTGAGTCCGGCAGCACGAATATCTTCTACTGAGTCATTTACTTGAGCCAAGTCAGAAAGATGTACCGCATTACCGTTACGATAAGCGACAATCAAGGGTAAATAATCGCTGGCTGTTTTGGCCTGATCATTGGCATAGATTAATAGGTTGCGGCTTGCGTCTTCTAAGGCGCCTTTAGGTTTATTAACATTGGTCGCGGTAACCGCCAAACGAATATCTTCAAAGCCAATGCCATATTTAAAGAGCGCGTCAGGATTGAGTTCAATTCTTACCGCTGGGAGTGAACTACCGCCGACACTGACTTGGCCTATGCCTTGAATTTGGGATATTTTTTGTGCGAGTATGGTGGATGCGGCATCATAAAGCTGGCCTCGGGTCATGGTTTCTGAGGTTAACGCCAGAATCATAATAGGTGAGTCAGCGGGATTGACCTTTTTGTAGTTAGGTCGGCTTGGCATATTGGTGGGTAGCAGGTTAATGGCTGCATTGATGCCCGCTTGTACATCGCGTGCCGCACCGTCGATGTCTCGATCCAGATCAAATTGTAACGTAATACTGGTGCTACCCACTGAGCTGGATGAAGTTATTTCTGTGATGCCGGCAATATGACCCAAAGCACGTTCCAGGGGAGTGGCTACTGAAGTGCCCATGGTTTCTGGGCTGGCGCCAGGTAGTGAGGCTTGTACTGAAATAGTCGGGAAGTCAACCTGAGGTAGAGGAGCGACTGGGAGTTGAAAGAAGGCGATCAACCCAGCCAGTGTAACAGCCAGTGTCAGTAAGGTGGTGGCTACGGGCCGATGGATAAAATAAGCCGGCAGGCTCATACAGTGTCCTTGCCAGGATCAAGAGGCAATTTAACCGTAGGTTCTATCCCTCTCAAGCGCTGACTCAGATTATCAAAAGCCAGGTATATAACGGGTGTGGTAAAGAGTGTGAGTAGTTGGCTGAGTATCAGGCCACCGACCATAGTAATACCTAAAGGATGACGAAGCTCTGATCCAACGCCTGTACCTAGCATTAAGGGCAGGGCGCTCAGCAAGGCGGCCATGGTGGTCATCATAATGGGGCGAAAGCGGAGCAGACAAGCCTGGTAGATTGCCTCTTCAGCCGTTTTGCCTTGATGACGTTCAGCATCTAAGGCGAAATCGATCATCATGATGGCGTTTTTTTTGACAATGCCTATCAGTAGAATTATGCCGATTATGGATATGATACCCAGGTCATTATTGGATATCATCAGTGCCAGTAATGCTCCGACACCGGCTGAGGGTAAGGTAGACAGAATAGTGACCGGATGGATGTAACTCTCATAGAGTACGCCCAGTACAATGTAAACAGTCACGATGGCAGCCAGAATCAGCCAGAGTGTGTTGGAGAGCGAGGCACTAAAGGCCAGGGTGGTGCCTTGATAGTCCGCTTGTATGCTGAGGGGGAGGCCAATGCGTTGTTTCGTACTTTCAATTGCATCAATGGCTTCCCCGAGAGAAGCGCCGGGTGCCAGATTAAAGGAAAGGGTGGTGGCTGGAAACTGATCTAGATGTTGAGTGACCAGCGGAGCATTCTGCTCGGTGATTGTGACAATGGTCGATAGTGGCACTTGCGTCCCATTGGACGACGGAACCCGTAATTCTTTTAAGTCATCAATGCTTTGCCGATATTCGGGCTTAACTTCAAGCACCACCCGATATTGGTTAGATTGGGTAAAGATAGTAGAAACCAGGCGCTGTCCATAAGCATCGTACAAGGCGTTATCAATGGCGGCAATGCTAATGCCTAAGCGGCTTGCAGTACTTCGATCTATGGAGACATAAGCTTGTAAGCCTTCTTCTTGAAGATCGCTGGTGACTTCAGAAAAGGGGGCTTGTTTGGCAAGTTCTGTGATCAGTAATTTAGTCCATCTATTTAAGGCTTCACGGTCTGTGGATTGCAGGGTAAATTGGTATTGATTACGACTGACTCTATTT
>CAIOMN010000213.1 GCA_903859415.1 uncultured Methylococcaceae bacterium | reverse complement strand
TTACCACCGTGCAATCCTTATTGTTTAACAACAAATACCAGCGCTTATTCTCTCCGACTGATTTTGATTTAGTAATCTCAGACGAAGCGCATCGTTCCATTGGTGGCAATGCCCGAGCCGTGTTTGATTTCTTTATCGGTTATAAATTAGGCTTAACCGCCACTCCACGGGATTACCTTAAAAAGTTTAATAAAGACAAACCCGCCAGCAAAGACCCACGAGAAACCGAACAGCGCTTGTTGCTGGATACCTATCGTACCTTTGGTTGTGCAGACAGTCAGCCCACCTTTCGCTATTCTTTATTAGACGGCGTTAAAGACGGCTTTTTGATTAACCCAACGATTGTTGATGCCCGAAGTGATGTGACCACCAAACTGCTGTCAAAAGATGGTTTTGTGGTTGAATTTAAAGATGATCAAGGCGGTGAGCAACAAGAAACCTTTAAACAACGTGAGTTTGAGAAACGCTTCTTTTCAGAAGCCACCAATCAACTGTTCTGTAAGCTGTTTTTAGAACATGCCCTGCGTGATCCGATCAGTGGAGAAGTGGGTAAATCGATTATCTTTGCGGTCAGTCAAAACCATGCGGGTAAACTGGTGCACATTCTTAATCAGATGGCAGACCGGATGTTTCCGGGTAAATATCAATCTGATTTTGCCGTGCAAGTGACTTCCTTAATACCAGACGCCCAACAATTTACCATCAACTTTACTAATAATAACTTACTGGGGTCCGCTAATTTTCTACCCACTTATAAAACCAGCAAGGCCAGAATCTGTGTCACTGTCGGGATGATGACCACGGGTTATGATTGTCCTGACTTGCTGAATCTGGGCCTGTTTCGGCCTATCTTTTCACCCACTGATTTTATTCAGATTAAAGGCCGTGGCACCCGTAAACATAACTTTTTAGCACAACTGTTTGATGAGGCGCTTAAAGACTTCATTACTCAGCCACAGAAGACCGCGTTTAAGTTATTCGATTTCTTCGCTAACTGTGAATACTTTGAAGAAACCTTTAATTATGATGAAGTCCTGGAACTCCCTAAAGGTCAGGGTAAATCAGAAGGCGGTGGTGCCACACCGCCACCACCCGGTAAACCCTACAACCATTTAGGCGCTGATATCCTGGATTCGATTAAACAGGAGGCGGTGGGTTATGAGGGGATGAAAATTGATCGCATGTTCTATCAACGCTTTGAAGATACAATTCGTGAAAATAAAGCCATTGTAGAAGCCATTGAAGCGGGGCAATGGGATCGGGTCATTGATTATGTGAATCAGGAAATCTTCGACCAGCCCAATGAGTTCTATACGCTTGAAAAACTGCGTAAAGCCGCCGCTGTTGATCGGCGCTTAAGTCTTCGGGAGATTCTGGAGAAGATATTTGGCCTGATACCGCACTTTAAATCTAAAGATGAACTGCTGGAAGAAGAGTTCTCAAAGTTTGTCGCTGATTATAAGCCTGAACAAGCGGACACAATACCAGCGCTGAAGAACTTTTTTAAAGCCTATGCCAGCAACAAGCAGATTCGTACCATTATAGAAAACAAAGAATACACTGACCTTGCTACCAATCCAATTTTTACCACCCGTGATCTAAGAGCCGTACCAGAAGATTACCGCACCCTGATTCCCAATTACATCAAGGACTATGTATCCTTGAGCCAATTCGCTAATTAATATAACACCATGCTAGACACCACCACCAAACGCCGTATCGATAATGCTCGTGACATTCTGGTTGGCAAAGTGCCAGACCCTAAATCTCAGGTCGAACAAATCACCATCGCCCTGATTTATAAATTTATGGATGATATGGATGCCGAAGCGGAAGACTTAGGCGGCAAACGTAAATTCTTTACCGGCGACTTTGCTCAGTATGGTTGGTCTAAATTAATGAGTGCCGGTATTGGCGGTCATGAACTGATAGGGCTGTATAGCGAAGGCATTGCGACTATGCCCCAGAACACCGGTATTCCACCGTTGTTTCGGGACATCTTTAAAAATGCCTATCTGCCGTATCGTGACCCAGAAACCCTGAAAAGCTTTCTTAAAATTATTGATGAATTTAGCTACGATCATTCAGAACGCTTAGGCGATGCTTATGAATATCTGCTCTCGGTGCTGGGTAGTCAAGGCGATGCCGGACAGTTTCGGACACCCCGCCATATCATTGACTTTATTGTAGATATTTTAAACCCCCAAAAGCATGAAACGATGGGTGATACCGCGTGTGGCACCGCCGGCTTTTTAATCTCTGCTTACAAACACGTTCTTAAACACAACTCCAGTGATTACCAACCTGAACCCAACACGGTTGAGGCGGCTAAGGATGTGCCTTTAGAGTTAGTGATGGTAGACAGTCCATTGCATTACAAAGGCGATTTAATGACACCGGATGAACGTAAACGCCTGGCAGAAAATATCAAAGGTTATGATATTTCACCGGATATGGTGCGAATGTCATTAGTGAATCTGTATCTACATGGCTTTAATGATCCACACATTGTTGAGTATGACACGCTGACCAGTGAAGCGCGTTGGGATGAATATTTTGATGTTATATTTGCAAATCCTCCTTTTATGTCACCT
>CAIOMN010000212.1 GCA_903859415.1 uncultured Methylococcaceae bacterium | reverse complement strand
CCCGAACAGACGATGTAAATTTCTTGCGCCTTGTTTTCACGGATTGGCATGGCAAAACCACCACACACAACATCCCCAAGTACATCATAAAAAACGAAGTCAAGTTCATCGTCATAAGCACCTTCTTCTTCTAGGAAGTTAATAGCAGTAATTACACCGCGACCCGCACAGCCAACGCCGGGCTCTGGACCACCTGATTCAACGCATTTGATGCCACGGTAACCGGCTTTCAATACATCTTCGAGTTCTAAGTCTTCAACACTACCGGCTTCAGCAGCTAAACTCATAATTGTAGTTTGTGCTTTGGCGTGTAAGATTAAACGTGTAGAATCTGCTTTAGGATCGCAACCTACGATCATTACATTGTTACCTAATTCTGCTAAAGCAGAAACCAGGTTTTGAGTCGTAGTAGATTTACCAATTCCACCTTTACCGTATATTGCACATTGACGTAATGCCATGATGTTCTCCTCGTTATAGGACGTTGTTGTTAATGACATTTGATATAAAGCAAGCGGTGTGCCAACTTGTTATATTTATGTAACCTATTGAATTATAATAAATAAACTTTTTTTTGTAGGTGCTCTGTAACGTTGTGTTTCAAACATTTTGTTATGTTTCTGTAAGCTTGTTAACAGTGCGGTTAATGAATTACTACAAGTTGCCTACCTTATATGCGTCTTCGATGGGGGTTTAATGGGTGGCTATTGTTAAATTGTCATAATAAGGACAAAGTTATCAGGGAATTGTGTGTAGATTCTTGATCACTAACAAAGAGTAACTGTTTGTTAATGCAGCCATTATTATATTTATAGTGTACGTATCTAAAATTGGTTTAATTATTGCTTATTAAATAAGTAACAATAATTAATAACGGAGTTTTAGTATGTCTTCTACTGTCTTATCTGAAATATTAACGGGTCTGTATGATAAAAGAGTCGTTCCCTATCTGGGTCCTGGGGTTCTTTTTGATTCTACTAATAAAGTAACTGGCGCACCGATTCCAGCTGATAGCGAAAGCCTTATTCTGGCTATGAATAATGGCAAACCTATGGCCCCAAAACTGATGTATGAATTCCCCAGGGCAGCGATGAACCAGGAACTTAAGAAAGGCAGAAACTTTTTGGGACAGTTCCTCACTAAATTATATGGTGAAACTGAGTATACAAGAGCGGCGGTACATAACTGGATTGCTGAGTGGAAACCCGCTTATGTCATAGACATTAATAGAGACACTCAATTACAAGACAGTTATGCTGATGAAGAGCATACCCTTATAGTCGGTGTTGCCAGAATTACAGCTAGCCAATTTCGTTTCAGAATCTACCAATACGATGGTAAGGAGTATTCTGAAATTGAACAGGAACAGGTTGATCAAAGATTACCTATTTTATTTAAGCCGATGGGTACACCCAAGCCAGAAGCCAATTACATTGCATCTGATGCCGATTATGTTGATTACATAACAGAACTGATGGGAGGCTTTGCTATTCCTGATTTCTTAAAGGAATACCGTAAGGGTAAGCAATATCTTTTGATTGGAGTACCTTTAAATAGAGACTCAGAACGTATGGTGATGAGCGACATTATATACGGTGCTAATGCAGAGCATAAAGGCTGGGTTTTAAATAAAACACCAACCAATAAAGAGATTCGATACTGTAAGAAAGTAGGTTTGGAGATTCTTGATCTTGATGTTCATGACTTGTTGGAGGCCGTAAAATGAGTCGTGCTTGTCTTCGTCAGTTAAAAATGTCTTTTGTTCATGGTGTTAGGCGATACCGGAACACCTGGTCCAGTAAATCAACTAAAGATCTTCAGATAAATAAAAATCGGACTGCAGTCGTTTTAGCTATTGCCTGTAAAAACAGCTAAAGCTATTTTGCTCCACCTTTAGCGCACAAAAACACCTTTGTGCGCTTTTCTCTTTTTCTAAATTCTCTCAGTCCTTTTTGTTACTAATAGCACAGTTTATTTTCAATATTTTGTAAGGTTTGCAACATCTAGTTGATTTTATGCATTATCAATGCTGACTGATGTTACAACTCTCTCAAAAAGTTAATAATCGAAACTTTAAAAAATTACTATAAATTCAATTAGTAAGCTCATTATTCTATTTAATTTAACGGTAAATCTCTCCTTGTATTAAATAATATTTAACTGTTGGCAAGTGTTTTGCTTTAACCTTATAAAAAGAGGTGAATATGACATTACACATTGGCTGCATGATGCCTGATCGAGTGCTTATTCTATTTGATGTACCTGGACATTTAGCATTAGTGGATTTTGTTGTACAAAAACATACCCTGCATTAAATGGCTCAGTAA
Organism: uncultured Methylococcaceae bacterium; assembly: GCA_903859415.1. Taxonomy (GTDB): domain Bacteria; phylum Pseudomonadota; class Gammaproteobacteria; order Methylococcales; family Methylomonadaceae; genus Methylobacter_C. Next base: position 8,899 of record CAIOMN010000212.1, on the reverse strand, counting down.
TTTTTTACTTTAATTGATTGGGAGAAACGAACAATGTTACTAGAAACGTATCAAGAAAAAGGCTTATTAACGGTAACGTTGGTTAATGGTCAAACCGGTGATGCCGGAGTTTATGCTTATAGAGGGGATTTGGTTTTAAAAGAAGGCACTTTACGTGAAGGATCAACAACCGATCGTAAACCACCAGAAGCTTTGTTTATTCACTCTGCATTGATTGTAGAAAATGACAAGATTAAGTTCATTAATGGTTTGTTGCCAACCTTGGACTTATTACCGGTTTTTGTTGAAAAATATAAAGCGGATATCGCGCCTGATGCAATTGCCTTAATTTATGTTGAGAATATATCAAAAGCGTTAAAAGTTGAATTAGAAGGTATTACTTACGGTTTATTACCTTTCAAACAAGGCCTGGTCTGGAATGAATTGCTTGAAGAACTTTATATTGAAAAAAGTGAACTAAAAGGCCAATCAGCAGAAGATAAAGTCGCTATCGCTTACGCGGCAGCCAAGACTTATAAAATAAAAGCAGAATTAGTTTCTTATGAAGAAGCTGAAACATTTACCTTTGTGGTGGTAAAAGACGCCTCTGTAGGTGCTATTTAATAAAATCTCTCTTAACCCCTCTTTTTTTTAAAGAGGGGGACTGAATAATTATTGGTACGGGATAATCCAGGCTAATTAAGGCTGGATGGTGATTGCGCTGAGCGAGGTTCAGCGTTTCGGGTTGTTATCGGCGCCGCCTCACTCGTTAATTTTTTACTAAAGTGAACTTATGAAACTTCAGATTGAGCGCAAATATGTAGAAGCCTTGGTTGATGAGTTTCCCACACTCTCAGCTTTAAAAGACCAACTGCGCTTTGGTAATAAAGCCGAAATAGCCTTCAGAAAACTAAGCTCTACAGAGCTTAGTTTTCTGAAAGATTTATATGAAAAAGCGGGCCCTGACATGCAAGGTCAGGCTGCACAGATTTCTACGCTTCAAACAGCCATGAATGAAGATACCTTCAGGTTTTCTGAAGATGATCTAGAACAGTTATTGCCCGCTTGTGCGCGATATTTTATTAATAACGCCATTCGAGGTTGGCTGTTCCAGGCCAATGTGACTGGAAAACCCATGGCCTATTTGTTAACCCGCTTAGATTTTACACCCTCGGGTGAAGAAGAGGCGGGGCGTATCACACTTGAAATAAAAGCGAATACCAAAGGCAAAATAGCCGTCTCGACCATTACCATCCGGTCTCGGGACATTGCAGATAAAACCCTGACCGAAATCTTTGCTGCGAAGGGTTATCTTAGAGAAACCCCCGAGTTAATTGCAGCGTATGATCGTTCTGCTGAACGCTATTTTGATTGGTGTGGGCATTCAGGTGCGCAGTTTTCGGGTAAAGGAACGGGGTTTTTTGCAGAAGATCCTACTGCAAGTCATCGAAATACGGATTGGGCGCGTAAAGAGGTGGTTATCTTATCTTCACAGGGTGGAACAGCTAGGCTAGTCTGTGATGAAAGTATCCTCTCTGAGCGTAGTTTAACAGTCGATGTCACTGGCGATATTCTTGCCAAATATTTACGCAAAGCAGCAAAAAGCAATCGCTATAATCTGCAAGTCGAGCATGAAATTGAAGCCTCTCATACCGATATTCCTAAAGGATTGTTTACCGATTTACCGGTACATGGCTATTTATTGATGTTTCATTTAGAGCTGCATCATCATTTGTGGGTGCATGTAAATGATATTGAACCTTATCGTTATCAGCCAGAATTAAAAGAAAAGTTAATTCTTCGAGAAGAGCAAATAGACTTGATCGATATCCTCACGGCCGAAATGGACGTATTAATGGATGATATTGTTGAAGGCAAATCAGGTGGAACAACAGTACTTTGTGCTGGGCCAGCCGGTGTGGGTAAAACCCTGACTGCCGAAGTTTATTCAGAAATTATTAAGCGCCCCCTTTACCGTGTACATTCTGGACAACTGGGCCTGAATGTCAATGAAATGGAAAAAGCTTTAAAAGACGTACTTACCCGAGCACAACGTTGGGGTGCGGTGATGTTGATTGATGAGGCTGATGTTTATATTCAACGCCGTGACAATAACATTGCAATGAACGCAGTCGTGGGTGTTTTTCTAAGGGTCCTGGAATATTTTAATGGTTTGTTATTTTTAACGACTAATCGCGTTGACGATATTGATGAAGCGATTGTATCCCGTTGTATTGCCTTAATTAAATATTACCCACCTGATCGAGAAGCACGTCGGCAGATTTGGCAGGTGATGATTCAGCAATTCGACATAGCGATTGAACCGACTTTGGTTGAACAATTAATTGATATTTTTCCTGATGCAACGGGACGTGATATTAAAGGTTTAGCTAAGTTGGTGGCTAAGTATTGCCAGCATAAAAAAGTGCTTCCAACTTTAGATGTCTTTAAACGCTGTTCAATATTTAGAGGCATGGACTTAATTTAAGACGCTCCTGATTTTGGCATTTTTAATGCTTATTATTTTATAGATTGATTTTTCTGTGTGTTATTCCCTTGGGTTGGGTACCTGTAGCGTTCTATTTTCTCGGATAGAGCGCTTTTTTTTACAAATAAATTTATTCTAATGACATTAGGGTTTCTCTATAAAGTGTTTAAAATTAAACAATTTGGCAAATGATTTGCTTAATAGTTAAAAGTGATCGTTTTAATACACTATATGGCTATTAATTCATCGAAATAGTAACAAAAGTTAATTTTTTGTCAGGTTTACAACAATTTTGAGGGGTGACTGGGGCCAGTCATTAACAAAAAAATGAAATACAAAACAATTTCTATAGACGAGTCTGAAGTTTTGATTAAAGAAGCAAAGCCTTTGATTCTGGATTGTCGGGATTTAAAAGATTATCGTGCAGGCCATTTAGAAGATGCGCTGCATGTTCATGAAGGCTTAAAGGAGTCGTTAGTCAAGAAAGGCGATAAAGAGCGTAGTTTACTGATTTATTGTTACTACGGTCATGCGAGTGAACATCTGGCTGAATTCTTTAGCGACTTTGGTTTTAAAGATGTTTATAGTCTAGCGGGTGGCTATTCAAGCTGGAAAGAAAAATATCAGGCAAGCTGATGGATAAAGAAGTTTGGGATTGGATGCAAAATAATTATTTCTCTGTCACACAGCCGACATTAAGGAACAGTGCGGGTATTGATCCTTTAATCCTGGCGGCTCAACAAGGTCGAAGTGATGTTGTGCAGTTTTTACTTGATCAAGGTGCTTCGGTTGAGGTTCTTGATATTTACGGAAATAACGCCTTATGGGCTGCCTGTTATGCGAACAGCAGTGAGTGTATCAAACTATTGCTTGATGCGGGTATTAACATTAATTTTCAAAATACCGCTTCAGGAGCGACCGTTCTTATTTTTGCTGCCTCAAGTGGCAGGGAGTCAGTCGTTGCGCAACTGATAGAAGCCGGTGCCGTAGTTGATCTAACCACGCAGGATGATTTTACCGCGCTGGATTTGGCATCAACCCCCAAAATACTCAAACAATTGTATAAATTCGTTAAATCAGGAGATTAAAATGCAAGCATTACCTCGTGAACTCGCCTTACGTATCGCCCTGGCTACACGCATTCTTCCCGGTATTGATATTCCACGTTTGTTGGAAATCTTACACGAACGTTTAGGTTCACCTCTGGACGATGAAAAATTAAAGTCTATTACGGTGACCAATCTTAAAACAGGATTGGGTAGCTTGGATGGAGAAGAAGACGGCGAAGATATCGGGATTGGTCTTGCCAATATTAAATTAGCGGTGCGCTATTTATGGGGAGACGAAGCAGAAGACGAAGACTTACCTGAAATAATGCCTTATAAAGAAGGTGATATACCCGATTCAATTCGGGTCGCTATTGGGTCAAATAGTGGTGCATTGGTTAATGGTCATTTTGGCTCCTGTATCCGGTTTCTGGTTTATCAATTATCCCGTGATGATTATAGATTAGTGGATATTCGCTCAACCCTTGAGGCGGATACTGCTGAAGATAGAAATCTGTTTCGGGCTAATCTGATAAAAGACTGTCACGTTATGTTTGTGCAATCGATTGGTGGCCCTGCGGCAGCTAAGGTGATTCGTGCTGATATCTATCCGATAAAGGTGCCTGATGTGACTGAAGCAGTTGATCAACTGAAGGAGTTCCAAAAAGTGTTTGATGCACAGCCACCGTGGATGGCTAAAGCGCTAGGACGCTCTGCGGAGGAGCGAGTTAGATTCAGTCACGATGAAACCGTTTAAATAATTAAAGTAACACCTTAAGTTCAAAAGGGGACTTAAGGCGTTATTAGTCAGGCTTTGAATCCATACTTACGAAACATAAAAGCCACGTTTACTAAAGCAATCATCACCGGTACTTCTATCAATGGGCCAATGACTGCCGCGAAAGCCGCACCGCTATTAATGCCAAATACCGCTACTGCCACAGCAATGGCCAGTTCAAAATTATTGCTTGCTGCGGTGAAAGCCAAGGTTGTAGTTTTGCCATAATCTGCACCAATCGCTTTACCCATCAGGAAGCTGACCAAAAACATCACTACGAAGTAAATCAACAGTGGAATCGCAATGCGGACTACATCCAAGGGTAGTTGCACAATCAGTTCACCTTTCAATGAAAACATCACCATAATGGTGAATAACAGGGCAATGAGTGTCAGTGGGCTAATTTTGGGGACGAAGTTTTTGTGATACCAATCCTTACCTTTAGCTTTTACTAATACAAAACGTGTTGTAAAGCCGGCAATGAAGGGAATGCCCAGATAAATAAACACGGTTTTGGCAATTTCACCGATGGTGATGGCAACCAGACTACCTTGCAAGCCGAATAAGGGCGGTAGAATGGTAATAAACACCCAGGCGTAAACACTAAAAAACAGCACTTGAAATAGACTGTTAAAGGCAACTAATGCTGCACAGTATTCGTTGTCACCTTGGGCTAGTTCGTTCCAGACAATCACCATCGCTATACAACGCGCCAAACCGATCATGATCAATCCGGTCATATATTCGGGATAGTCTCTTAAAAAAACGATGGCTAATACAAACATCAATATCGGGCCGATGATCCAGTTTTGTATCAGAGACACGCCCAGGATTCTCCAATTAAGGAACACCTCGCCCAGTTCTTCGTAGTGAACTTTTGCCAGCGGTGGATACATCATCAGAATCAAACCGATGGCAATTGGAATGTTGGTTGTACCTACTGAAACAGCGCTATTAACATTTTTGACTTCTGCGGGAAATAAAAAGCCAATCCCCACACCTATCGCCATCGCAATAAAAATCCAGAGCGTCAGGAAGCGGTCGAGAAAAGAGAGTCTAGGGGCAGGGCAAACGGATGTATTCATAGTTGTGTCTCTGAAGAATTTATTCAAGAAAGGTCTTTAGGGTTACCGGCCAGCTCCAGCAGTCGATTAACGCCCACAGGTTCCTCCCGTAATAGCGGAACTACGGCATAACGTTGGGCGTATTGATCAGCAACGGCCTCTATTTCTCGTAACTCATTCATTGCGCGTTGCCTTAATAACGGTGATTCGACTGGAGTGGCGGCGATGCTGTTGTTGATTATCCATGCCCAAGGCTCAATCCCTGCTCTACGCAGGTCGTTTTGGAGGTTAGAGGCTTCCAGTACAGGTGTTGTTTCAGCTAAGGTAACAAGTAATACTTTAGTTTGTTTGGGGTCCTGTAATTGCATCATCGGGGTTAGATAATGCGGACTGCTATCCATCTGCCGACTGACTTCCCGGTGATAAGCACCGGTGGCATCAAGCAGTAACAAAGTATGCCCAGTGGGAGCGGTGTCCATCACTACAAACTGTTTACCCGCTTCTCGGATGATCCGAGAAAAAGCCTGGAATACGGCTATTTCTTCGGTACAGGGTGAGCGTAAATCTTCTTCCAATAACGCTCGACCTTGCTCATCCAGTTTTGCGCCTTTGGTTTCTAATACCTGTTGGCGATAACGTTCTGTTTCGGCGTGTGGATCAATACGGCTGACGGTTAAATGAGCTAATGAACCGTTCAGCGTTTCGCTAAGATGTGCAGCAGGATCAGAGGTAGTTAAATGCACCGGCATTCCACGTTGTGCCAAATTAACTGCAATAGCCGCAGCCAAGGTGGTTTTACCGACACCGCCTTTCCCCATTAACATAATAAGACCGTGACCGTCGAGGGCAATTACATCGACCAAATCAGAGAGAACTGGTTTTTCAAATGCTGAGACAGCCTCAACAGAAAAGGGTACTTGAAGGGGCACATCAACAAACAGTTGGCGAAGCGCATCCAGTCCGACTAGATTGAAGGGTTTCAGTTGTATTTCATCACGCGCTAAGCTTTGCAAAACCGCAGGGATATTGTCTAATGCAGCTTGTTCACGAGTATGAATTGCCCTTGCCAACGGATCATTACCGATCTCACTTTGGGGTAAGATGGCATTAATCAGCAGATATTGATTCTTAAATCCTATTGCCTTAAGTTCTTCATGGGTATGAGCCACTTCCCGTAAGGTTGATTGCTGAGCACGTGCCACTAAAATAAGTCGGGTTCGGGTTGCATCCGCCAAAACATCAACAGCGGTCTTGTATTGTTCACGTTGTTTTGCCAAACCTGCTATTGGACCGAGACAGGAAGCATCGCCTTTGCCTTCATCAAGAAAGCCAGTCCAGGCACCTGGCAATTGTAATAAGCGAAGGGTATGACCCGTTGGAGCTGTATCGAAAACAATGTGGTCGTAAGCAGCGGTAAGGGTTGAATCCGTTAATAAAGCAGTAAACTCGTCAAAGGCCGCTATTTCAGTGGTACAGGCACCGGACAGTTGTTCTTCAATGGCTTTTACAACGGCTTCTGGCAATATTCCACGCACGGGTCCAACGATACGGTCACGGTAGGCTTGAGCTGCGGCTTGTGGATCGATTTCTAACGCCCACAAGCCGGGTGCGGTAGGAATGGCCGTGATTTGATTGCCGATGATGACATCGAAAACCTGACCGACATTAGACGCAGGGTCGGTACTGATGAGTAAAACCTGTCGTCCAGACTCCGCTAGCTGTATTGCCGTCGCACAGGCCACAGAGGTTTTACCAACGCCGCCTTTACCGGTAAAAAACAAAAAACGCGGTGCTTGGTCGAGAAGCTTTAATACGGACATAAGAGTCGCCTTTGGCAGATGCCCGTTTTATTCAGGCTCAGGCAGAACCAGCCTTAATCAATTAACGTTAAACTAGCAACAACTGCTACCACTACAACAGGCAGATGCCGGTTTTTCTTCAGTTTCAGTGATAGTCGCCCAACGGGCTAATTCCGTGCGATTCGGATAACGACCCGCCAAAGCCACTTCGCCATCCACTAAAATTAAGGGTAATGCATCCGCACCGGAACGTTCCAGAAAGGCTTTAACAATCGGATTTTCGGCAAAAGCCATGGGTTGTTGAGCAAGATTAAAACGTTCAATGGTTGCATTATTTTGCTTTGCCCAATCAACGGCAGTAGAAAAATCGATTAATTGTTGATCGACTTCAACACCACAAACACCGGTACTGCAACATAAAGCAGGGTCAAAAATTTGAATAGTTGGCATGACTCAATTCCTTAACGATTAGGGTAATAGGGGGCCGATACGATCCAGCTCTGCTTTTAAGCGGTCGCGGTCGTGCTTTAGTTCATCCAGCGGTAAAGCCAGGAACTGCTCGATGCGGTAACGTAAAATACTATAAGCGGTCTCAAAAGCGGCTTTGACTTCTGTTTCAGTCCCTTCAAAATGAGCAGGATCTTCTACGCCCCAATGGCTGCGTAAAACCGGACCCAAATAGGCAGGGCAGGTTTCATTAGCTGCATTGCCGCAGACGCTGATGACAATATCCGGTGTTAAGGGCAAATCATTCCAGGACTTACTGTAATAGCCCTCAATAGAAATGCCTTTTTCTTGTAGCAAAGCCACTGCACCACTATTTAATTGCCCCAACGGTTTACTGCCTGCACTGAGTGCATGCCAACCTTCTGGCGCAAGATGATTGAAAGTCGCTTCACCCATCAGGGAGCGGCAAGAATTACCGGTACAAAGAAATAACACGTTCATAATTAATGTCTATCCGTCGATGAAATTAGTTAGTTAGAATCACAGCAAGACACTACCTTTGTAGCGTCAAAACAGAGCTCAGGGTTGCCGGTACAACATTCTGCCGTCAAATAATCAATTAATGATTGCATCACTATAAGATTTGCTCGATAACGCTGATATCGGCCTTCTTGGGTCACATTGATCAAGTTGGCGTAAGTCATCGCTTTAAGGTGAAAAGAAACATTAGTGGATGGCAATGCCAAGGCAGAGGAGATTTCACCGGCAACAAGCCCCGTCGGTGCCTGTTTAACAAGCAGCCGAAAAATATCCAGACGAATGCCAGAGGCCAGTGATTCAAAGAGTGTAGTTGCAAGTTGTTTATCCATAGATTAACTATACAACAATTATTGAATTATTGAAATAGACTTATCCAAAAAATCGTGAGTCTCTGGTAAATCGTTATTGCATGTTGGCGAAAGCGATCGTACTAAGCGTTTTTCCTATCGCTTATGTGGCTTAAGCGATAGGAATATCCCTTTTACCGGTCGCTTATGTGGCTTAAGCGATAGGAGTATCCCCTTTACCGGTCGCTTATGTGGCTTAAGCGATAGGAGTATCCCCTTTACCGGTCGCTTATGTGGCTTAAGCGATAGGAGTATCCCCTTTGCGGATCGCTTATGTGGCTTAAGCGATAGGAATATCCCCTTTGCGGATCGCTTATGTGGCTTAAGCGATAGGAATATCCCCTTTACCGGTCGCTTATGTGGCTTAAGCGATATGCGTTAACCAATAGTAGATTCCAAAATCCGGTCAAT
>CAIOMN010000211.1 GCA_903859415.1 uncultured Methylococcaceae bacterium | reverse complement strand
TTAAGCTCATAAAGCTTTGCAGCCATCGCCATTTTAGCTTCATGCTCAAACTGTTCTGCTGATTGTTGTAACGCATCAGGTAATTTATCTGGATAATTCACAATCAATTGCATCTTTTTCTCCGGTTAAGAATCGCCAATTACTTCTTACTCAACGCCGCCATAATCGCCCTAAAACTCTCTAACCCCGCTTCCATATTTTCAATAATGTCATTTGCCAACACATCGGGGTCGGGCAAGTTATCAAGGTCGGCTAATGACTTATCCTTCAGCCACGAAATATCTAAGCTGGTTTTATCCCTCGCTATAATGTCATCATAACTAAACTTTCTCCAGCGACCTTCGGGATTAGTTTCAGCGTTAAACGTCTCTTGTCGCTGATGTCGATTAACGGGATGGTAACAAGCAATAAAGTCTTTCAACACCGCATCATTTAACGGGTTTTTCTTGAGCGTGTGATGAATATTGGTTCTGTAATCATACACCCAGATTTCTTTTGTCCACGGGTCTTTACTGGCCGGTTTGTTATCAAAGAACACCACATTCGCCTTCACACCTTGCGCATAAAATATACCAGTCGGCAAACGCAGAATTGTATGCAGATCGGTGGTTTCCAATAGCTTTTTACGTACGGTTTCACCAGCACCGCCTTCAAACAACACATTATCCGGTAATACCACCGCTGCCACGCCAGTGGTTTTAAGCATGGAACGGATGTGTTGCACAAAGTTTAATTGCTTATTACTGGTGGTTGCCCAAAAGTCTTGACGGTTATAGGTTAAATCGTCTTTTTCTTGCTCACCCTCATCATTGGTAAAGGTTTGCGAACTCTTTTTGCCAAACGGCGGATTGGCTAAGACGTAATCATAAGTGATGGGCGAAGCCGCAATCAAGGCATCAGCAGGGGATATAAAATTATCACTCTCGATATCACCAATGTTATGCAGAAACAAGTTCATCAGAGCCAAGCGCCGAGTGCCCGCCACGATCTCATTACCAAAAAAGGTTTCCAGCTTTAAAAATTGGTTTTGTTCTTTATCCAACTGATTGTTAGCCACCATATAATCATACGCCGCCAAGAAGAAACCGCCGGTACCACAGGCAGGATCAGCAATTGTCTTCAACGGTTGCGGCTGCACACATTCAACCATCGCCCGAATTAAAGGTCGAGGTGTAAAGTATTGTCCTGCCCCACTTTTAACGTCTTGGGCATTTTGCTCCAACAGCCTTTCGTAAATATCGCCTTTAACATCAGCACCCATCACCAACCATTGTTCGCTGTCGATCATATCAATGATTTTGGCCAGCATTGCCGGGTCCTGGATTTTGTTTTGGCTCTTGGTAAATATCTGCCCTAAAATCCCTTTAGCCGTGCTTAACTCACGCAATAAAGTGGCATAATGCAATTCCAGTTCCGCGCCTTTTTTATGGGTCAAACTTTCCCAATTGTAATCAGCCGGAATATTGAGTTTACGGTTATGCGGTGGCTTGGCATATTCATCCGCCATCTTTAAGAACAACAGATAAGTGAGTTGTTCTAAATAATCACCATAACCGACACCCACATCACGCAGGGGATTACAGAAACTCCAGACTTTGCTAACGATACTGGCGGTGTTATTGCTCATTTTAATTTCATTTTTTGGGGTGATGTCCATTTAAACCA
>CAIOMN010000210.1 GCA_903859415.1 uncultured Methylococcaceae bacterium | reverse complement strand
TTTACGTCAATGCTGCCTACACTTCACAAATGGATTCTTGCGACGGTTCCCTTTCGGGGAAGCGGTGCGGGGAGAAGTTTTATCGTGAAAACGGGGAGGTGTTGCAGGCAGATGTAAATGCCGCACGAAACGTGTTAGCAAGATTACACGACTCAGAGATAAGTCGATGGCTACCCTATAAACAGATTAAGGCAATATTGCTACAACGGAACAGTGCCAATCGGTTGAAACTGCTCAACCAGGACTCCAGTTGCAGGTTGAAAAGCCTATCAACGGAGAGCGAATTATCAAATGAATATGTTTGTATATGAAATTTGAAGCAGGTTACGCCTTTTTTCCTAATACACGACAAAGAATAAAATTAACTCATCAGATGGAGCAAAAATTGAACAATTTATTTCTACGACTCAAAGAAAAGCAGGCATTCATTGGTATTATTGGTCTCGGCTATGTTGGTCTTCCTCTCATGCTTCGTTATACCGAAGTGGGTTATAAAGTTATTGGGTTCGATATTGACCAGAGCAAAGTTGACTCGTTACTTAATGGCCAGAGTTACATCGAACATATTCCCAATCAAGCGATATTAAGTGCTGTCGCTAAAGGTTTTGAGGCGACAACAGATTTTTCTCGCGCTACAGAAGTTGATGCCTTAATTATTTGTGTACCAACGCCACTTAACAAATATCGTGAACCCGATCTTAGCTTTATTTTAAACACAACTGACGCACTGGTTCCTTATCTTCGTCCGGGTCAGATTTTTTCTCTGGAAAGTACAACTTATCCCGGCACTACAAAGGAAGAGCTACTTCCTCGCATTGAATCCAGCGGCCTAAAGGTCGGCAATGATATTTACCTTGTCTACTCACCAGAACGCGAAGATCCTGGCAATCCAATCTTTAGCACACGTACCATTCCCAAGGTTTGCGGAGGTCACACGTCGGCATGTCTTGAGGCGGGGCTTTTATTGTATGGGCAAGTAATCGACAAAGTTGTGCCGGTAAGCTCTACGCAGACCGCTGAATTGACCAAGTTGCTCGAGAACATCCACAGAGCGGTAAACATTGGGTTAGTCAACGAAATGAAAATTGTTGCAGACAAGATGGGCATCGATATCCACGAAGTAATTCGCGCTGCTGCAACGAAACCCTTTGGATTTGTACCTTACTACCCAGGGCCGGGTTTAGGCGGACATTGCATTCCAATTGACCCTTTCTACCTCACCTGGAAAGCGAGGGAGTATGGCGTTCACACACGTTTTATTGAATTAGCCGGAGAAGTTAATTCCTCTATGCCTGATTATGTGGTTGCCAAGGTAGCTTCGGCATTGAACTTGGCAAAAAAAGCGATCAATGGCAGCAAAATTTTGGTTCTCGGCATCGCTTATAAAAAAAACGTGGATGACATGCGCGAATCTCCATCGGTCATACTCATGGACAAACTGCGTGATTTGGGTGCAGATATTGCCTATAGCGACCCCCATATTCCAGTCTTTCCGGTCATACGCAAATATAGTTTTAAACTCACTAGTGTTCAGCTAACGCAGGAAAACTTGTCCATCTATGACTGTGTGTTACTAGCCACCGATCACGATAAATTCGATTATGGCCTAATAAAAGAAAACTCAAAGCTCATCGTTGACTCTCGCGGTCGCTACTTGGCAGTCGCTAATAATATTGTCAAGGCCTGACTATAGCCGTTCAAATAAATAATTTCGATGCTAACGGATACCATCCCAATGCCATTAAGTTAAGTAGTCAACTGGAGTAAAACCGCTTTAGCTGTTTTTACAGGCAATAGCTGAAGCGATTGCACTTCAGTCGCGGTCGGGTTAGCGATAGCGTAACCCGACAAATAAAAGTGCTATGTGCGTGCCATGTTGAGTTGATCTTAACACAGGTCGTATAACCGGCAATCCATGCCGAGATGATAGCTTAGGATCGTGCATGAAATAACTTGACCATTTATATTCCCTCGCCCCAGCCCTCTCCAAGCGGGGGAGGGAGCAAGATGCCTAAGTTATTTCATGCACATTCCTTAGGCAATTTTAGCTAATTATAAAATTTATGTTCATTGATCTTTTTATATTGTGTACCCACTATGTTTCACACAAAGCCTAAATATTTCAAACATATTACTAATCAATAGTTGTCATGACTAAAAAACATACCTACGACCAAATATTGAAGTCTTCAGCGTTAATTGGCGGTTCTTCGTTGTTTAATATTGCCATTGGTATTGTTCGTACCAAAATTATGGCAACGTTACTGGGGCCATCCGGCATCGGATTGATGGGCTTGTATGGATCAATTACCAATCTTACGATTGATATTGCCGGCATGGGTATT
>CAIOMN010000209.1 GCA_903859415.1 uncultured Methylococcaceae bacterium | reverse complement strand
TATAGTGGACCCCGAAATCAGGACAATAGATTAAGATATACCCTGTCGTGAAAAAAGGTCAGAAAATGAGTGAAAGCAAACGTAAGGTATTTACTGGGGCACAAAAAGCCAAGGTTGCATTAGCAGCGGTTAAGGGTTTGAAAACCATCAATGAGATTGCACAGGAATTCAGTGTACATCCAACACAAGTGAATCAATGGAAAAAGGAGTTGATGGATAATGCCGGTAGCCTATTTGAAGGTAAACGAGGACCGAAACCGACTAATGAGCAAAGCGATCCAGATCGGTTGTATGCAAAAATCGGGCAATTGAATATGGAGTTGGATTGGCTTAAAAAAAAGTCTGGGATCAGCCTGTAAAAGAGCGGCAATCATGGATAAAGCCAGCTGATGAACTGACTGTCTCCAAGCAATGTAAGCTACTTGATGTCACGCGCTCAGTCATATACGCACAGAACAAACGTCTGTTAAAAGCGGTTGATAGAGATGAGTCCGAATTGCTACAGTTGCTTGATGAAAAGTATACACGACATCCGTTTTTTGGATCGAGGCGGATGACTAAATACCTGGTTGAACAAGGGTACCCAGTTAATCGCAAGCGAGTTCAGCGTTTGATGCAAACATTAGGCTTAGCAGGCATGGCTCCTGGCCCCAATACCAGTAAAGCGCATCCTCAACACAAGATTTATCCTTACCTGTTAAGAGGCGTTGATATCATTCGTCCCAATCAGGTATGGAGTACAGACATCACGTATATCCGCTTACCACGTGGCTTCGTTTACTTAGTGGCCATCATTGATTGGTATAGTCGAAAAATAATGTCATGGCGTTTATCAAATACCATGGATGCCGGGTTTTGTGTGGACTGTTTGGAAGAAGCCATCGAGACTTACGGGACACCTGAGATCTTTAATAGCGATCAAGGCTCACAATTTACCAGTGATGCTTTCACAGGCGTATTGATCAACAGTGGCGTCAAGATAAGCATGGATGGACGTGGTCGAGCATTGGACAATATTTTTGTCGAACGGCTATGGCGAACAGTTAAATATGAAGAAGTCTATTTGAAGCAGCATGATACCGTACAAAGCTTATTAATTGGGTTAACCGACTACTTCGTGTTTTATAACCAAGAACGCCACCATCAATCATTAGGCTATAAAACGCCTGATAGGGTTTATCAAACTGCTATAGGAGGTGGAGCAAAAATTATAGATAAATATGGATCGACAGAAACATCGGTTCATGCGTAACGAATATGGGACAGCGCCATTCAGCTGGAAGATAAACAGAACTCTATCTTAAACTAAGGCATTATTTGTCTGGACAATGGGGTCCACTTTACTGTTCTTGGCAGATTGCTAGCATCAAGAGCAAATTATTTAGTGACAGGCGATAAAGATTTATTGGCAATATCCGCTATTTATTCCATTATTACCCCGGTAGACTTTTGGCAAATGTATGGGGAACAAGAAATTGCACACTGAGTTTTAGTCGTCAGGCTAACAAGGATAAAATAGGCCTTGATATACCGTTTTCACGCACTTGGTAAGACAAACGAAGATCGGTCATTGCATATTACATTCACCCTGCGTAATGCTGGTGAGAGCATAAGCGTTATATCCGCCAGAGACATGCACAGAAAGGAGCGCAAGATTTATGAGCAAACCACTTAAAACCATTCCAAAATTTGCCAACGAAACCGAAGAACGTGCGTTTTGGGAACAACATGACTCCACAGATTATTTGGATTGGACGAAAGCTCAGCAGATAGTGCTTCCCAATTTAAAGCCAACATCAAAAACGATTTCACTACGACTTCCCCAACACCTGCTTGATTCGATCAAAGCAGCAGCGAATTCTCTGGATGTGCCTTACCAATCGCTTATTAAGGTATCGTTACAGGAAAAACTGCATAGCCAGTAATGATTGTATAGCAGATGGTTAGATAAACACTAACGCCCCTGAACTTTTACTCATCCAACAATTTAAGATAGGTCGATGACAACTGAACATTTGAACATCAGCAGCAATAGGGTTTTGCAAAATGGATCATTATTGATCGTGATACCATGAAACCCATTGGTGATTCAGGCCCCCTCTATTTTCCTGAATGTCAGACTTTCGAGTTAGGTTATAGATTGTTGCCGGGCTTTTGGAACCAGGGTATAGCAACTGAAGTAGCGACTGCCTGGATTCGGTATTGCTTTAAAGTATTAGATTTGAAGAATTTAATGGCTTTTGCTCATACAAAAAATCTGGCTTCAATACGTGTTCTTGAAAAATTAGGAGTTCAATTCAGCCATCAGGAGTGCCTGATGGGTATGTAGAGTGGGGTATTTAATATCTGTAAGTCCGAATTCGAGCTTAGCCTACAGTGAAAGTTCGACCCAAAGCAGCCTGATTAAATGGAGTTTTGATTGGCAGCTATGTTTTGTATTGCAGACCTATACAAAATAGCCTGAAAGGGCCCAAATTAAATTCC
>CAIOMN010000208.1 GCA_903859415.1 uncultured Methylococcaceae bacterium | reverse complement strand
TGCAAGCCCAGCGTATTCTCATGCCGGTATTGAACATAGGATTACCTGACAGTTTTGTTGAGCAGGGGACGCGTGAGGAATTATTGGCTATTTGTGGCTTGGATGTCAAAGGGATTGCCGAGAAAATCGAGGGCTTTTGTTCATAAAATGGAATAATTTGACAATCAGAAAGATGATGTTAAGCAGTGACAAAAAATGGTTCGTGTTGATTGAATTGAGTCGGATAGCACTGATACTTGGATTATATTCTTAGCAGCAGCGCTTTGATTGAAAGTTATTGCTCTGTCAGCTTTAAATATTTTTGATATAAAGAATCCGAATCTTCAAGGTGCTGGGGGTCTTTATCTATACAGTCGACTGGGCATACTTCCATGCATTGTGGAGTGCCATGGTGTCCAACACATTCAGTGCATAGTGTTGGATCAATAATATATATATCTTCGCCTTGTGAGATGGCGCCATTTGGACACTCTGGTTCACATACATCACAATTGATACATTCTTCGTTAATGATAAGTGCCATTTTAACTCCTAATTAAATTTTTCTATTAAACGTTGGTTAACTGCGTTAGGCACAAAGCAGGATACATTGCCTTTTAGTTGTGCAATTTCTCTAATCATAGTTGAAGAAATAAACTCATATTGTTCAGCAGGTGTTAAGAACATTGTTTCAAGTTGGGGGGCAAGTTTTCGATTCATTCCTGCTAGTTGAAACTCATATTCAAAATCAGTTACTGCTCTTAAACCTCTTAAAATAACGGTTGCATTTTGTTGTTGGGCACAATCAACTAGTAGATTATCAAAGCCAATAACTTCTATATTAGAGAATTCAACAGTAACAGACTTTACCAGTTCAACGCGTTCTTCTAAAGTGAATAAAGGAGATTTACCTCGATTTACTGCCACAGCAACAATAACTTTAGTGTATAGCTTCGAGGCTCTGGCTATGATATCCAGATGTCCATTGGTAACTGGGTCGAAGGTGCCCGGATAAATTGCATTGATTTGCATAGGGTGTCGTCATCAAAAATTTGCTAATTCTATACTAAGCGATTAAATTAACAAACTCCTTTAGCTGTTACAATAGAGTGATTGATCGATTTGCTCGTTGCTTTATATTAAAAGAGGACTGTTAATTCACTATGTCAAAAAATATTTTATCACTCAATCATGCTAGTTTTATCGTTGCAGATATTAATAAGGCGTTGCCTTTTTATATAGATATTCTTGGCTTAGAGCAAGTCGATAGACCTGAATTGGGGTTCCCGGGTGCTTGGTTGCAATTAGGCTCACAGCAAATACATTTGTTAGAATTAGAAAATCCAGACCCTATTGATGGTAGGCCCCATCATGGTGGACGCGACCGACATATAGCTTTAAATGCCATAGCACTGGCCCCCATTCAGGCTGCTTTAGATAAAGCGGGCAAGGCTTATACCATGAGTATTTCTGGGCGTAGAGCGATGTTTTGTCGTGATTATGATGGCAATACGGTGGAGATTATTGAGCAGATTCAGTAATGAATTAAATCTATCGGTATAAATTAATGGGTTGTCAGAAATTCTTATCTATGAGGCGTTGTTATGAAATTCACACCTGTATTATTACCAGTTATTATTGAAACTATAGCTGATGTTATTGAAAAGAATGCAGTTGAAGTAACTGACCTTGATCAAGCATTAGGCGATGGGGATCATGTTATTAATTTGCAACGGGGTATTGAAGCCTTAATGGCCGAACGTTCTGAGCTAACTCAATTGAGTTGGGTTGATGCCTGGCATAAGATAGGGATGACTTTGATGGCGTCAGTGGGGGGTGCTTCAGGCTCCCTTTACGGCACATTATTTATTGCTTTAAGTAAAGCGGGGCGCGACAAAGATTTAACACTTCAAAATTTCGCAGATGTTTTGACTCAAGGTGTAGAAGCCGTTAAGAAGAGGGGGCGTTCTGATTTAGGAGAAAAAACCTTATTGGATGTTTTTATTCCAGTCGCTAATTATTTGCATACCGTTTCTGTTGATTTGACCCCGTTAGTAGATGTATTGGAGAATGTGTCCAATGAAGCAATTGCTGGTGTGGAATCGACTCGTAATATGCTAGCAACCAAGGGGCGCGCTTCATTTCTGGAAGAGCGATCCTTGGGTCATATTGATGCGGGTGCTAAAACTGCGCAATTAATGATTTGTGCGATTGTTGATGTATTGTCCAAGCAATTAACATTACCATCTTAAATTAGCACTATGTACTGGAGCATCCCAAAGCGTTAGCAGTTCTTCATCCAAAAGCGTCAAGGTAATTGAACAACCGGCCATATCTAAAGAAGTGGTGTAATTGCCTACTAATGAACGAGTGATAGTGATGCCACGTTTTTCCCAGAAATGGGAAGCAAGATCATAAATTAGATACAGTTCCATGAGTGGGGTTGCTCCAAATCCGTTAACATGTAAAAGTACGGATTGGCCTTGTTGAGGCTTTAACTCTTCGTCTATTTTGTGCGTTAAGAGATCAACTATCTCTGAAGCACTTGCTAATTTAAGGGTTTCATGGCCTCGCTCACCATGAATGCCAACGCCCATTTCCATTTCGTCGTCTTTTAATTCAAAGGTAGGCTTTCCTAAAGCAGGTACCGTGCAACTAGAGAGTGCGACGCCAATAGATGCCGTTAAGCTATTGACCTTATCGCCCAATATTTTGCATGTATCTAAATCAGCACCTTGTTCTGCTGCCGCACCGACTATTTTTTCTACAATTAGAGTACCAGCAACACCACGTCGTCCTATGCTATGAGACTTAGGTAAAGAAATATCATCACTGACCAATACCGTTGCATTTGGGCAATCAAGCATTTCGGCAGCCATTTCAAAATTCATGACATCACCGGCATAATTTTTAACGATAAATAGGATACCACCTCCATTTTCGACACTTTCAGCAGCTGCCAACATTTGGTCTGGAGTTGGTGAGGTAAAAACCTGACCAGGGCAGGCAGCATTTAATAAGCCTGTGCCAACAAAGCCAATATGCAGCGGCTCATGTCCAGAGCCTCCACCCGATATTAAAGCCACTTTGCCAGGTGGCGTCGGATTCTTTCGTTGAATAAAGCGGGGTTTAATGTTCAGTTTAATAATATCTGTATGTGCCTTTGCAAAGCCTAACAGGCTTTCATCAAGGAGATATTCAGTTGAATTGATGAATTTTTTCATGGCCGCCTTTCTATGAGTTATTTTTATAATTATAAGATGATTGATTAGAGCGATGAAGTGACTATATCGTTATGATAGCTTGGTTTCTTAATGCCTCGGTTACGGCTTTAATGTCAGGTAAAACCCAAGTCGGTTGATAATCAGAGTTCTTTAAATCGTCCTCTGTTGATATTCCAGTCAACACCATGATACTACGAATGCCGGTACGCACAGCCCCTAAAATATCTGTTTCAAGACGATCACCAATAGCTACAGTTTCATTAGGATTGACTCCTAATAAAGTGAGCGCCTGCTGATACATGATGGACTCAGGTTTGCCAATGATAGTGGGTACTACACCGGTTGCTGCTGTTAATGCAGCCAATATAGCGCCATTGCCATGGGTTACGCCGTGTTCTGTAGGAAGTGTGGTATCCGCATTGGTGCCGATGAATTTAGCGCCCTCTCGAATGTTGAGGGTGGCCGTTGCCAGTTTATGCCAGGTTAGCGTTTCATCCTTTCCGCAGACAACAATATCAGCGCCTTTTGAATGGCTATCTGCGCTACTTTTTACTTCATAGAGGCCTGTAAGTGTAAAACCTTTTTCAATAAGCGGTTGGGTCGCACCATCTACGCCGATGACAAAAACATTTGTTTTAGAGGGTGTGACAAGTTCACTTAGATAAAGTGCAGTAGCCGTTCCTGATGTCAGGATTTGATCTTCTGAGATGGTCACCCCCATTTTATCCAGCTTTGTTACATATTGCTTTGGCGTTAAACTTGCATTGTTAGTGGCTAGAATGAAGCGAATCTGTAAGTCATCGAGTGTTTTAAAGAAGTCGTTCATTCCTGGAATGGCTTGGCTGCCATGCCATAAGACTCCATCCATATCGATGATAAGAGCGCGAATATTTGTAAAGGATTGCATAGTGTTTGTTCTCAACAATAGACTATTTGATAATAGGGTGAAGGGTATAACTAAAATAGGTCAGTATTAATCAAGTGCATCACTTGGGTCTAAGGTGAGTTTGGTTAATATTTCCTGAGCTCTTTTGTCCGCACCTGAAGGCAGTTGATTTGGTTTTTTACTGATCCATGTGGCAATATCTTGCCATACAGTCGGTGCTTGTTTGTCTCGCAATAACATGTGATACCCTTTGTGATAAAAAGCGACTGTATTCTGAGATGAGTCCGATGTCTCGTTAGCGAGAAGTTTCTGCAAAAACGTGTAAGTCGCCTTCTTGGGAATGATCTCATCTTTCTCACCATACAAAAGCAAGGTATTGCCGTGTTGGTGTTCTGCGCTGTTAAAAGCTTTATCCATTAAATCTGATAAGCCATAGATCGCTTCTACGCGGGTTGCTTTAATGACCTTAGGGTCTTTGCCCAAAGCTCGCAGCATGTCTATATTATCAGAAGCCATGATTTTTAAACCTCGGCCTGTCAGCGTCATCGAGGGGAAGCTATGCGCAAGAGCCCAGAGTAAACTGGTTTGATACCAGGGCATGGTTGATCTGGCCCACACAGCAGGCGCTACAAGGATGGTACCTGTTACAAATGAACTATTGAGTTGATTAAGGGTATTGAGAATAACAGCTCCCCCCATGCTTTCACCTAACAAATAGATGGGGTGATTGGGATAGCGATGCTTCAGTAGATTGACAAAAGTGATGAGATCCGTGCTATAGGTGGTGCTGCCAGCCCAAAGCCCCCAATGGGTTGATGCACCAAAGCCACGTTGATCATAAGCAAAACAGGCAATGCCACGTTCACTTAAGTACTGGCCAGCTGCCTGAAAAAATTCGCTGTAATCATTAAAGCCATGGAGTGCAACAACAATAGCATCAGGGTCAGTTTTGGGTAGCCAATGCTTAACGGGTAGAAATACGCCATCCTCAGTTATATAGACTTTTTCATTAAGACGGGCCTGAGTTACTTTTTCTCCGGGTGGATGGATCAGTGGTACACAACCGATCAGAGTGCTAAAAAGTAAAAGACCAGCAAGTAAATTGATATTCTTCATAGAACTAAGAAGACTGATAACCATCACTGTTTTTTGCTACCCAACGTTCTTGTTGATTAACTAACAGCTCTTTTTTCCAAAAGGGAGCTTTAGACTTTAAGGCTTCCATTATAAATCGACAGGCATCGAAGGCATCACCACGATGCGATGACCAGACGGCGACCAGCACAATAGGTTCTTTAGGAAAAATATCTCCAACCCGATGAACGACAAGGCTATCAATCAGTGCCCATTGATTTTGTGCATCGATAAGGATTTTATCGAGTTGTTTTTCTGTCATTCCGGGATAGTATTCCAGTGTCATGCCTTTAACATGGTCGCCTTCATTAAAATCGCGCATTGTACCAATAAAGAGACTCGTCGCCCCAATTGATCCCAAGGATTGTAAAAGGCTCGCTTCATAAGCTTGAAGTACCTCGTAGGGATTAAAGGGGTTAGTACAAATAGTTACGGCCATTCTTAACCCCCAGTCACCGGTGGAAAAAAAGCCACCTCATCTTCATCCTTTACAAGGTTATCCCAGTCAACATAATCCATGTTAACCGCCACCAAGACTTGATTGGGTCTGTCTTTGTCTGGATTTGTCTGCTGCCAAACATCATAAACTGTTAATGGCCCGGTAAAGATTAGCTCATCTTCCGAGCGGCCTATGCTTTCTTTCAAACTAGCAAAATAACGCACTTTTATTGACATAATGTTTCACTGAGATAATAAAACGATGGATAATTGAATATTATTCTATGTACTCTTTAACTAATTATCCTATAGATATGACTTATACACCGCATTTTAATCAAGCAGGTGAAGCCCACATGGTGGATGTTGGCGAAAAAGCCATTACTCAACGCACTGCAGTTACTGAAGGCTTTATTGAAATGAGCCCTACAACCCTTCAGACAATTATAGCGGGCGAACACAAAAAAGGTGACGTGCTGGCCATTGCTAGAATTGCAGGCATTATGGCCAGTAAAAAAACCGCCGACCTGATTCCATTGTGTCACCCATTACCTATTACTTATGTTGAGATAAAGCTGAACGCTGACATTGAAAACAATCGGGTTTGCTGTCAAACAATCGTAAAAACAACGGGGCAAACGGGTGTAGAAATTGAAGCTCTTTGTGCCACTCAAATCGCATTACTCACTATCTATGATATGTGTAAAGGTGTTGATAGGGGCATGGTCATACAGTCTGTGCAGTTGCTTAAAAAGGAGGGGGGTAAATCAGGTCTTTGGGAAAGAAAGAATGCCTAATCCTAACGGCTTAAATACATTTTAGTCAGTCATTAACTACCTGTATTTGTTACACTACACACATAAATTAAGATAATACCAGAGATACTTATGCCGATTACTTTGAAAGAGCTTGCCGAATTTTGTAATGCCCAGGTTGTAGGTGGGGATACTTCAGCTACTATTACTTCTGCAGCCGATATTAAATCAGCGCAAGCTGGGCAAGTTACCCAGTTAACGAACAGTCGTTATGCGCAATATATCAATAACTCACCGGCCTCAGCCTGTTTTATTGCCGAAGGCTTTAAGGTTGAAAATGTTCCTGAATCAATGGTTCTATTAGTCTGTGCCGATCCAGAGATGAGCTTTATTAAAGCCTTGAACCTGCTTCATCCTGAGAAAGTTTATACGCCTCAAATTGCGCCACAGGCCGTGCTTGAGAACAATGTTATTTTAGGTGATCAAGTTTATATCGGGCCTTATGCAGTCATTGGTGAAAACTCCACTATTGGAGACGGTACAGTTATATTGGCTGGGGCTTATATTGGTAAACAGGTCAAAATTGGAAAAAACTGCAAGATATATCCTTATGCGGTTATTTATAATGATGTGGTTCTCGGAGATAATGTCATTATTCATTCAGGGGCTATTATCGGGGCAGATGGATTTGGCTATAAGTTTAGAAATTATGTGCATGTTAAAGTGCCACAAGTCGGCAATGTGGTTATTGATGATAATGTTGAGATTGGTGCCAATACCTGTGTCGATAGAGGTGCTTTAGGCAGCACAGTGATAGGCGCAGGTTCTAAAATAGATAATCTGGTGCAAATTGGTCACAACAATAAAGTCGGTAAAAATGTGATCATGTGCGGTTTAACCGGCGTGTCGGGTTCATGTACTATTGAAGACTATGCCATTCTCGCCGGAAGTTCGGGTGTTGCAGATCATGTCACTATTGGTCAGGGCGCAGTGGTTATGGCACGTTCGGGTGTGGCTGGTGATGTCAAAGCAGGAGCACAGGTTTTTGGTAGTCCAGCTAAAGACAAGAAGACGGCTTATAAAGAACAGATAGCGCTTAGTAAACTACCTGAACTATTAAAAAAGGTAAAAATGCTGGAAGAGAAGATTCAGGCTATGGAAGAGAAGAATTAAGTCAAGCTTAACGGGATAATCATCATCCCGTTAATTAACAAAGAATTCGTCACAACAACAGATGACGAATAACCTACTATTATAGTAGACTATATAAAACATAATCGGTTAAGCAAGATGACAGCAAAAGAAAACGTACACCTGCACGAAATTAATAAGTTTGGTTCGATGGCAGAGCGCTGGTGGGATCTTCAGGGAGAATTTAAAACACTCCATGATGTTAATCCGTTACGGCTGCAATTTATTCAGAGTTTTGTGGAAATTTCTGGAAAACGCATGGTTGATGTGGGCTGCGGTGGCGGTATTCTTACTGAAGGCTTAGCTAAGGCGGGTGCTGATGCCTTAGGTATTGATTTAAGTGAAGAACTGATAGATGTGGCTGATTTACATGGATTGGAATCGGGTGTTAATGCGCATTATCAAAAAATCAGTGTTGAAACCTTGGCAGAGCAACAGCCAGACAGTTTTGATCATGTCACTTGTATGGAAATGCTAGAACATGTACCTGATGCGGGTTCTATTATTTCTGCTTGTGCGCAGTTGGTAAAACCGGGGGGTATGGTGTTCTTTTCTACCTTGAATCGTCAACCTAAAGCCTATTTGCTGGCAATTGTCGCGGCAGAGCATCTGTTGCGAATGTTGCCTAAAGGCACGCATGATTATAAGACTTTTATAAAGCCTTCTGAGCTTTGCCAATCAGCCAGAAAGGCGGGGCTTGAGCTTCAGGGTATAGTGGGTATTGAATACAACCCGTTTAATAAACAGTTTAGATTGGGCAATGATATTGATGTTAACTATATTGCGGCCTTTAAACGCACTGTGTAGCCATTGATGTTTGCTGACTTTAAGTTATCCTGTGTTTTATTTGATCTCGATGGAACATTAATCGATACCGCACCCGATTTATTTGTATGCCTTAATAAATCATTGCTTCAACACGGTTATGAACCCGCGGCGATTGATGACATAAAACCCTCCATCTCTCATGGTGCTGTGGTACTGGTGGACAAGCTATTACAGCAGTCCGCTAATGCTGAAACCAAAGCGGCGATTGTTGAAACCATGATGGATATTTACCTCAATAATATAGCTGAACACAGTGCTTTTTTTGAGGGTATGGCTGAGACGCTGGCACTAATAGAATCTCAAGGTCTTAAATGGGGTGTCGTCACCAATAAACGGGAACGCTTTACTAACCCATTAATGTCAGCGTTAAACTTGACTGAGCGAGCGGCTTGTATTATCAGTGGTGATACCACGGGTAATCCAAAGCCTCATGTAGAACCTATGTTAGCGGCTTGTAAAATAGCCCATGTCAATCCTGAAGAATGTTTTTACATCGGTGACGCAATTCATGATATTGAAGCGGGTAGGAATGCTCAAATGAAAACACTGGTGGCTCTTTATGGCTATATTAAGGAGGATGATCGTCCAGAAACATGGGGTGCAGATGCTTTGATAGCGTCTCCACAAGAATTAACGGCTTTGATAAACTCATTATTATGACATTGAAACACCAAGTAATTTTAATCACTGGCGCGGGTGGTGGTCTTGGCAGTACGGCGGCATTAGCTTTGGCTAATGCGGGTGCACATATTATTTTGCTGGATAAAAACATCCCTAAATTAGAAGTTATATATGATGCGATATTGGCGGCTAACGCACCAGAACCCATTATTTATCCCTTTGATTTAGCGGGTGCCAATGAAAACGACTATCAAGATTTGGCTAACAAAGTAGCTGAAGAATACGGTTCATTACAAGGCCTATTACATTCAGCAGTAGAATTTAGCTCTTTTACACCGATTGGCCAAGTTAATACGAAAGATTGGGGGCATACTTTAAATGTGAATTTAAATGCGCCTTTTTTATTAACACGGGTGTTATTGCCTGTATTAGACAAAAGTGAACACGCCTCTATTGTTTTTACATCCGATTCTTCTGCCAGACTGGCTCATGCTTATTCGGGTGCTTATGGCGTCTCAAAAATAGCGATGGAAGGTTTGGCAAAGGTGTTAGCCGAAGAGTTAGAGTCTGGAAATAAAATACGGGTCAATACCTTAGTACCTGGGCCGGTTGATTCGCCTTTAAGAAAACGCGCTTATCCGGCAGAAGATAAAACTAAATTGCCAGCGATGGCATCCTTAGAACCTGTTTACCAATACCTGTTCGATGCTAGAAGTATTGGTGTTACAGGGCAAATTATTAATGCTCCCACTTTTCATTTATAACATAATTTTATGGCAGAACGAGAAAGCTTTGTTTTAACCAGAGATGTTAATGTTGTCACCATTCCTGATGGCACGCCCAGTGTTTTAACCAAAGGAGAAGAAGTCACCATACATCAATCCTTGGGAAGTAATTACACAGTTGTCACAGAAAGGGGGTATATGGTTCGTATTGCCGGTGTGGATGCGGATGCGTTGGGTAAAGAAATTCATGAATTGCATACCCTAGTTTCAGAGACCAGTCCTGAAGCCGTTGAGAAGAATTGTTGGGAAGTGATGAAAACGGTTTATGATCCAGAAATCCCCGTTAATATTGTTGATCTTGGCTTAGTTTATGGGTGTGAAGTTTTACCCGTTGGAAAAGGTGAAAATGAAGTCCAGATCAAGATGACTTTAACGGCACCTGGTTGCGGCATGGGACCGGTTATTCAAGGCGATGTAGAAAAATCTATCCGGGCTTTGCCGGGTGTTGTTCGCGTCAATGTAGAAGTGGTACTTGACCCTCCCTGGGCCAGAGAAATGATGTCAGAAGTCGCACAAGTACAACTGGGTTTGTATTAACAGTCCATGGCTACCCTCTATTATGCACACCCTGATTTTTTGTTGCATGATACTGGTGATAATCATCCAGAGTGTGCTGATCGCCTTAATGCCATTGAGCAAGCCTTAGAGGCTACCAACTTTTCAAATTTAATCAGAGTGCTTGCGCCTTTGGGGACAGAGCAGCAAGTGCGACTGATTCATTCGCAATTTCATATTGAAACTGTTTTAGACGCTGTGCCTGAGCAGGGACATGCCTATCTGGATGCCGATACCGTTTTATCAAAGTATTCAAAGTTGGCGGCTCTTCGGGCCGTGGGTGCTGTTTGTGATGCGGTTGATAAAGTATTAACGCATCAGGCGGATAATGCTTTTTGTGCGATTCGTCCACCCGGTCATCATGCAGAACCAGAGCTTTCAATGGGCTTTTGTATCTTTAATAATGTAGCTATTGCTGCAGAATATGCCCGCTTGCATTACTCACTTAAGCGTATTGCCATTATAGATTTTGATGTGCATCACGGTAATGGTACACAAGCCGCATTTTATAAAAATCCTGCCGTTTTTTATGCGTCCAGCCATGAGATGCCCAATTATCCCGGCACAGGTTTTCCCAATGAGGTCGGTTTGGGGAATATTGTTAATGTGCCTTTGAGGGCAGGGGATGCCGGCATTGAGTTTAGGCATAAATACACTTCAATTATTTTACCCGCGTTAAGAAGTTTTAAGCCTGAGTTGTTGTTGATATCAGCGGGTTTTGATGCCCACAAGGATGATCCTTTGAGTTCTGTCAATCTGGTAGAAGATGATTTTCGATGGATAACCCAAGAGCTAATGGATTGTGCAGAGCAATATTGTAAGGGTAGGGTAATTTCAGTGCTGGAAGGGGGGTATGACCTTAAGGCATTGGCGGCTAGTGTGGCTGTTCATGTTAAGACTTTGTTGGGTGGCGTGTAATTGAAATAACCCCTAGATAAAAGCTTTTCGATTCTCTTTAGGACAAAGGACTCATTATTAATATGCGTATGATAATTTTATATTTAAGCATCATTATGTTGTCGGTGTCTTGTGGGGTCATCTGGGGCATACAGTACAATAAAAATACGATTTTTCCTTTTCGTCTGGTTCAATCAATTAAATCATATTTTGGACTTAAGCCAGGTTTTACAGACCGAGGTATTGCAGCGAAAGCACAAATTTATGCTTCCTTCAATCGAAAAGCCAATACAGTAATGATTGGTGATTCTTTAACGGATATAGCAGACTGGTCAGATATTTTTCCAGGTGCTTCAGTTGTAAATCGTGGTATTGGTGGCGACACTGCTAATGGAATTCTTTCAAGAATGGACGGGGTTCTTTCAGTAGGTGCCAAAAAAGCTTTTATTATGGTAGGGATCAATGATTTACTTAAGGGTGTTTCACCATCAGACATACTTGAGGATTACTCAAAGATTGTAAAAATATTAATAGAACACGGTCATCAAGTTTATATTCAATCAACATTATTTTGTAATGGGACGTTACTGTCTGTTGCTTGTACAAGAAATCTTAATAAGATAAGTGTCCTTAATACTGGTCTTGAACAACTGGCTAAACAGCATGGCTTAACGTATATAAACTTAAATTCTGATTTGTCACTGGATGGTCAGTTAAATGAGCTTTATACCTACGATGGTCTTCATTTGAATGCGTTTGGTTATGAAGTTTGGAAGAATAAAATTGAGCAATACATAAATTAGTTTGGGTTAGACATAACGCACCTCAGTTAAGATACTGATTCGGCAAGGATTGTAAAAATAAAGCACAATCGTATGAATTGCCCTATAATTTAACCCTTAATGTACAAATAGAAGTGCGTTTATGGCTGACACAGGTTTTTTACATCAAGTTATAACTGACGATGGGTTTGTTACTGCAAATGCTCTAGCCAAGGTATTGCATATTACACAAAATGATCTTGCTGATGTTACTGGGTTGTCTCGGGATTCAGTTTCAAAGCAAGCTCGGTCTAAAAGTAGAAACACACAAACGCGATTAAGAGATACTGTGGAAATTATCAACCATGTGTCGGAATGGTCGGGTGGAGTAGGACGTGCTTTTGCCTGGTTTCGTTCTCAACCATTACCTTCATTTGGTGATAAAACGGCAGAAGACTTAGTAAAGGAAGGGCGTGCAGATGCGGTTAAAGCCTACCTTTCTCGCATTGCTGATGGAGGCTACGCTTGACAATACCCTACTGGAATTGATTATCGAGCATATTACTCTATGTGGAGAGAATATGATCTATTGTCAGCGAATTCTGAAGTACCCATTTTATGACAGTTCAAAGAAACAGACTTAATTTATTCCCTTGCTTTAGAAGCTGAACCTTGAACCTGATTGCATGTTACGATTGTCTCTAGTTCAATAGCGTCTGCAAGTTGCAGTGACAATAT
This sequence comes from uncultured Methylococcaceae bacterium, assembly GCA_903859415.1. Classification (GTDB taxonomy): domain Bacteria; phylum Pseudomonadota; class Gammaproteobacteria; order Methylococcales; family Methylomonadaceae; genus Methylobacter_C. The sequence goes on along the minus strand of CAIOMN010000208.1, from coordinate 25,298 downwards.
AAGATAATATGCCCACATTATTTAGTTCATTACCTGAAGAAATTCCAGTAGATATTACACAGCTTGCATATCAACTTCACTGTCAGAATACCCAATCTCTCACGATTGAGATACCAGATTCTACTTTACTTTTAATTGAGCAAATTGATGATCTTTTTCATATCAAAGATAAAGGGATCATTATATGTCGACGTAAGCTTAAAATGAATCCCAGCTACTTTTACGTCGTCCGCTGAGTTTTGGTAAGATAGTTCCTAATAAAACGCCTGCAAGTGACAACAGACCACCGTATAAAAACCAATCTTGGCTGTCAGTATTTTTCAATGACTGGTTTTCAAGTTTAAACTGTTGTAAATCTCTCTCGACACTGACTACGCGCTCTTGAAGTTCATCTCGTTCGCTTTTTAATTGGATTGAGCTAGCGGCAGTTTTTTTAAGCTCACTGAGTTCTCTGGCCAATTGATCGCGTTCAGCTGATAAGGATTTTTCTAGTGAAGATCCTGGAGCCATTGCTTCTTTAAGATTATAGAGCTCGGCTCTTAGCGCGGCGTTATCTGATAGCAGTTGGCTAACCGTATTACTGGCATTATCTTTCTTGTCATTGGAGGGGGCTTTAGTTGTAGTGGAGCGTGATTTGACATAACCTTCTGTGTCATCACTAAGGCGTACTTTAATTGAGTCAGATTTGGCTTTTTTTTCAATAACCATGAGTGTCGTACCTACAGGCAGGACCTTTAATACCTTGCCATTAGGGGTAGGTGCGTTTTTTAACGTAACATTCTGATCATCGTTAACATAGATTGTTTCAGCGTTGACTGAACCTGATGTCAATATCAGGATAAAAAAAGTACTGAGTAATTTCTTCACGGATAGTTATACTAAAAATAGTTATTTAATTGAACAGATTCTAACGTTCTTTCTAGCAAAGAAGAAACTCTAATAGCGCTTTTTGAGCATGTAGACGGTTTTCAGCCTCTGGAAAAACAACACTTTGGGGGCCATCAATCACTTCAGAAGTGACTTCTTCGCCGCGGTGAGCAGGCAGACAATGCATAAAGAGTGCATCAGTTTTGGCAGCGCTCATGATGGTCGAGTCAATTTGATAATCTCTAAAGGCTAATTCACGAATCGCTTGTTCATCTTCCTGACCCATGCTGGTCCAAACATCGGTAACAATCAGAGAACTATCTTTTGCTGCTTCTATTGCCGTATCAAAAAATTTAAGGTGCTCACCCCCAGTTTGAACATAAGATTGTTGCGGAAGATAGTCGGGGGGGCAAGCAATATGTAGTTTAAAATCCAGTTGCACGGCGGCATGGATATATGAGTTGCACATATTATTGCCGTCACCTATCCATGCGACCGTTTTGCCTTTAATGTCGCCTCGATATTCAAAAAAAGTTTGCATATCAGCGAGTAACTGGCAGGGGTGTAGTTGATCGGTTAACCCATTAATAACTGGAACACTTGAGTGTTGGGCAAAAGTCGTGACTGTTTCGTGATTATTGGTTCTAAGCATGATGCAATCAACCATGCTTGAAATAACTTTAGCGCTGTCCTGTAATGGTTCGCCGCGACCTAATTGAGTATCTCTGGGTGATAAGAATAAGGCGCTACCACCAAAATGAACCATGCCTGCTTCAAAAGAGATGCGAGTACGTGTTGATGATTTTTCAAATATCATGGCCAATATTTGGCCTTTCAATGGTTGATAATCACGGTCACGCTTGGTTTTTAGGTCTATGGCTCTATTAATTATTTGTCTTAATTCGTCACTCGATAAGTCAAGTAGGCTAGTGAAATGTCTAGGGTTCATCATGGTGTTATTTAAGCAGTTTGTTCTGTATAGTCATTAATAATAGTTGTCAACGTGTCAATTAGTAATTGGATTTGTTCGTTGTCAATAATTAATGGGGGTAACAAACGGATCGTAGTTTCATTGGTTACGTTAATTAATAAATGCTTTTCCAGGGCTAGTTTGACTAATTCTGTACAGGGTTTATCAAACTCAATGCCGATCATTAATCCTTTATTACGGATATTAATAACATGTTTATTATTTTTAAGGGTCTCTGTAAATCCGGCTCGGATGGCATCTCCACTTTTTTGTGCAGACTCAATCAGATTATCTTTATCCAGGGTTGCTAATACTGCTAAAGCTGCGCTACAGGCTAAGGGATTGCCACCAAAAGTTGAGCCGTGGGCTCCGGCTGTCAGTAGTGCAGCGGCTTTTCCTCTAGCAAGGCAAGCGCCAATCGGAACGCCATTGCCTAAGGCCTTAGCCAATGTGCAGACATCAGGAATAATATCGTTGTGTTGAAAGGCTAGAAACTTACCTGTTCGGCCAATGCCAGACTGAATTTCATCGAGCATCATCAGAATTTCATGCTGATCGCATAGCAATCTTAGTTTGTTAAGATAGTCAGAGGCCGGTATATTGACACCACCTTCACCTTGGATGGGTTCCACCAAGACAGCGACTATGTTTTTATTGCTTTCAAGTGCTTGTTCAATAGCGTTTATATCGTTGTAAGGGACTCTGATAAAACCTTCAACCAAGGGTGCAAAGCCTAGTTGCACTTTGCTATTGCCGGTCGCGCTTAACGTGGCTAAGGTTCGACCATGAAAGCTTTTTTCCATGACAATAATCGCTGGATTATCAATTCCTTTTGAATGACCGTATTTACGCGCTAGTTTAATGGCGGCTTCATTGGCTTCTGCGCCTGAGTTACAGAAAAAGACATTGTCCATGCCGGATTTTTCTGTCAGTTTGTCGGCGAGTAATTCTTGATTAGCAATGGTATAGAGATTGGAGGTATGTAACAGCTTTCCGCTTTGCGCGCAGATGGCTTCGTGCACTGCTGGATGCGCGTGCCCTAAATTACATACCGCGATACCGGATAAGGCATCCAGATAGCGATTGTTATTTTCATCGAATAACCACACACCTTCGCCCCGACCAAAAGTGACTGGTAAACGTCCGTATGTTGGCATAATATGGCTAGTCATGATTCTTGCCTGCAATCAATAAAACAAGTAGTGATCTCTTACCTGTTAAAAAAATGATCGATTATAAGTTTCAATTTACTAACAGGCAAGCGATGGATGATAAGATTTACTTTTTTAAATAACACAATGTTGTTAGAATTGAGCCAAATTTAATTTAACTGAGTGATTATCCAATATGAGCGTTATAGATAGAATTAAAGAACAACTTGAAAGTAACCCGGTTATTTTGTACATGAAAGGGACGCCAGACTTTCCACAGTGTGGTTTTTCTGGTCAAACAGTTCAGGTACTGGAAGCCTGTCACGCAAAATACGCCTCTGTTAATATCTTTGAAGATCCAGAGGTGCGTGAAGCGCTTAAAGAGTATTCGCACTGGCCGACCTATCCTCAGCTTTATATTAAAGGTGAGTTAATAGGTGGTTGTGATATCGTCATTGATTTGTATAAAAAAGGCGAGTTAGTGGGTTTATTAGCGGCAGCGGATGGTATCGCAGGATAATTTAAAGTCCACGGGTGACCTGAGTCGTTTCGGAGTCTTATTTTTTGTTCTGGGATTGATTTTTGTCATCCGTCAGTTTTGAGTGTTAGACATTCATTTCCTCTAGCCGTTTCCAACGGTTAACTATCAGGCAAAATAGTTCGGCCGTTTTTTCTGCATCATATAGGGCTGAATGGGCTTTTTCATTATCCCATTCAAGACCAGCCGTTTGGGCGATTTTTGCTAACACGGTTTGTTGATAAGCCAATCCCCCCAGTGTTGCGGTATCGAAAGTGCTAAACGGATGAAACGGGCTGCGTTTGGATTGGGTTCTATGAATCGCTGCGTTTAAAAAGGCAATGTCAAAAGCTGGGTTATGTCCTACCAAAATGGCTCTTGTGCAATTGTTTCGTTTTACAGCGTGCTTAATAGGTTTAAAGAGCATGTCCAGCGCATCTTTCTCCTCAATGGCCATTCGGAAGGGATGGTGAGGATCTATCCCATTAAATTTAAGTGCAGCTGGATCTAGCTCAGAGTTTTTAAATGGTACAACATGGGTCGTATAGCGCTCAGTAATTTCCAGCTCATTCAGGCTATTATATTCAACAATAACGGCTGCAATTTCCAGTAAGGCATTCTTTTTTGGATTAAAACCGGCGGTTTCTATATCAATAATGACCGGAAGATAGCCTCTGAAACGTTGATTTAAAGGAATTGCAGGTGTGTCCATTTGTTTGTTTATATCCTTGGATGATCGAAAAGGTAGAGCATCTTACGCTTAAAATGGATTAAGAGCGGTAATATTTATTGATTATTGTAACTTCCAGGAGAGTTCTTCACCGGCTTTAAGTGGTGTAATCGGTGTTTCACTGTCGCCGTAACTTAATGGCACTGTCCAGCTTGTTCTGTTTAAGGTAATGGTTGAGGTATTTCTGGGTAAGCGATAAAAGTCAGCACCATAAAAGCTGGCGAACCCTTCCAGTTTATCAAGTGCGTCTGCTTGTTCAAAGGCTTCAGCATAAAGCTCTATCGCTGCATGAGCGCTAAAACAACCGGCACAACCGCAGGTTGTTTCTTTTAATGAAGTTAAATGAGGAGCGCTATCGGTACCTAAAAAGAACTTTGGATTACCACTGGTTGCTGCGGCAACGAGTGCTAGACGATGACGTTCTCGTTTAAGTATGGGTAAGCAATAATAATGGGGGCGTATACCGCCTGCGAGTAGGGCATTCCTGTTATACAAAAGATGTTGTGGGGTAATCGTTGCGGCAATGTTTTTGCCTGATGCCTGAACAAAATCTACCGCTTCGGAAGTAGTTAGGTGTTCAAGAACAATACGTAAGCCAGGGAAGTTAGTGGTTATTTGAGTTAAACTGGTATCAACAAACTCACGTTCTCTATCAAAAATATCACAATCTTCACGCGTCACTTCACCGTGGATCAATAAAGGTATATCTTGCTTTTCGAGTTCTGCCAGCAAAGGATAAATCGCTTTAATATCAGCAACGCCGGCGTCTGAGTTAGTCGTAGCACCGGCTGGGTATAACTTAAAGGCATAAACATGAGCCGATTCTGCGGCTTTCTTTATCTCAGAAAGTGGCGTAGCAGCGGTCAGGTATAACGTCATTAAGGGCGTAAAGCTTTCACCATTAGGGATAGCGTGTAAAATTTCTTCCCGATAAGCCAATGCTTGCTCAACTGTCGTTACTGGCGGCTTAAGATTAGGCATAATAATCGCACGTGCGAATTGCTTGGCTGTATGAGGCAAGACGGCTTTTAAAATAGCGTTATTACGTACATGCAAATGCCAATCATCAGGGCGAGTTAGTGTTAATGTTTTCATTGTTAGCGTTGAGTCTGTAAAATAGACGGTTATTCTATAGTAAGTACTTGGAAAAACTAAATACAGTCCTTATAGTAGTTATTATTTTTTGTTGTTGTCGGAGTGGTAATGCCAATTTACGAATATCAATGTCAGTCTTGTGGTCACGAACATGAAGCTTTACAAAAACTGGGTGCTGACCCTTTAGTGATCTGCCCTGCTTGTACGAAGCCGGAATTAATGAAAAAGATTTCAGCCGCTGGTTTTAGATTAAAAGGGAATGGCTGGTATGAAACTGATTTTAAAAGTGGCGCAAAGAAAAATGTAGCGGGCGAAGCTTCAGTACCTAGCAAACCAAAGGCAAGTAGCTGTCCAGCGGGTGGCTGCAAAAGCGATTAAAAGTTAAAGTGTAAAAGCAGGATTGGAAATTGATCTTGCTTTACACACCTCATTTGATTAAATAAACAATTTTTTAAATATACAGGGAATATCTATGCGTACTCACAAGTGCGGAGAATTAAATACACAACAGTTAGGCGAAACTGTATCAATTTGTGGTTGGGTGCATAGACGCCGTGATCATGGTGGCGTTATCTTTATTGATCTTAGAGACCGTGCTGGTTTGGTACAGGTTGTGGTTGATCCCGACGTAGAAGATACATTTGCTATTGCTGAGCATGTCCGCAGTGAATATGTATTAAAAATTACGGGTATTGTGCGTGATCGTCCAGAAGGGACAGTCAATAAAAACATGCATTCGGGAGCCATTGAGATTTTAGCTAAAGATATTGAAGTCTTAAATGAATCAGAAACGCCGCCTTTCCCAGTAGAAAGTGACATAGAAGTTAACGAAGAACTTCGCTTACGTTACCGTTACATTGATTTGCGTCGTGTTGCGATGCAAGAAAAAATGAAAGTACGTCGTGATGTGACGCGGGTGTTAAGAAACTTCCTGGATGATAACGAGTTTTTTGAAATTGAAACACCGTACTTAACTAAAGCGACCCCAGAAGGTGCGCGTGATTACATAGTACCCAGTCGTACACACGAGAATTCATTCTTTGCTTTGCCACAATCGCCACAATTGTATAAACAAATGTTGATGATTGCGGGTATGGATCGTTATTATCAAGTAGTTCGCTGCTTCCGTGATGAAGACTTACGTGCCGATAGACAGCCTGAATTTACCCAGTTAGATATCGAAACATCCTTTATGGATGAGCACGAAATCATGAACATCATGGAAGAAATGATTCGTCAGTTATTTGCGAAAGTGATTGATGTTGATTTGGGAGCAGAATTCCCACGGATGAGTTATCAGGAAGCGATTTCTCGTTATGGTATTGATCGTCCTGATTTACGTATTCCTTTAGAGTTGGTTGATATTGCTGACGACATGAAGGATGTTGACTTTAAAGTCTTCTCTGCACCAGCGAATGATCCTAAAGGTCGTGTGGTCGCTATGCGTGTCCCCAATGCCGGTGATTTAAGCCGTAAAGAGATTGATGATTTAACCAAATACGTCAGTATATATGGTGCAAGAGGTTTAGCTTATATTAAGGTCAATGATCTGTCTGCGGGTCTTGATGGCTTGCAATCACCGATTGTTAAATTTGCGCCCAAAGAAGTTTGGGATAGCGTATTAGCTAAAACAGGCGCACAAACCGGTGATTTAATCTTTTTTGGTGCGGACAAAGCCAGTATTGTTAACGAAGCCATGGGTGCGTTGCGGGTTAAGTTGGGTCATGATCTCAATTTATTACAAGGTGAGTGGAAACCTGTTTGGGTGGTTGATTTCCCAATGTTTGATTGGGATGAAAAAGCCGGTCGTTTTAATGCGATTCATCATCCATTTACTGCACCTAGCTGTTCAGTTGAAGATTTGGTTGCCAATCCAGGTGCCGCCTTATCACGCGCTTACGATTTAGTCTTAAACGGCACTGAAGTGGGTGGTGGATCTATCCGTATCAACCGTACCTCAATGCAACAAACCGTGTTTGAAATTTTAGGTATCGGAGAGGAAGAAGCCAGAGAAAAATTCGGCTTCCTGTTAGATGCCTTAAAATACGGTGCGCCTCCACACGGTGGCTTAGCGTTTGGTTTAGATCGTTTAGTGATGTTGATGACCGGCTCAACTTCTATTCGTGATGTGATTGCGTTCCCTAAAACTCAATCAGCAGCGTGTCCATTAGTAAGTGCTCCTGCTGTCGTCACTGATGAACAATTGAAAGAGTTAGGTATTCGTTTAATTAAACCTGCTGGCAAAGAAAAACCTAAGCAAGACTAAATGAGTGGTAAATAAATGACTTCAACTCCTTTTCCCATCCAGGATTATGCCTTACTCGATGATGAAGAATGCGATGCCCGCATTATTTCAGCAAAAGCCAAGCTAGGTAAGCGTTGTGTGGTCTTAGGACATCATTATCAACGCGACGAAGTATTTAAACATGCGGACTTTTCTGGAGACTCCTTAAAGTTATCCAGAGATGCAGCACAATCAGAAGCTGAGTATATCGTCTTCTGTGGTGTGCATTTTATGGCAGAGGTTGCAGATATCTTATCGCGTCCAGAACAGATTGCCATCCTGCCTGATTTAGCGGCGGGTTGTTCTATGGCTGATATGGCGAATCTGATCAAAGTACAAAAATGCTGGAAAGAGTTAGCTGAAATCATTGATGTTGAAAATGAAGTGACTCCTGTCACCTATATCAACTCTGCAGCTGATTTAAAAGCATTTTGTGGTGAGCATGATGGGATTGTTTGCACCTCGTCGAATGCTCAAAAGATATTGGAGTGGAGTTTTGCAAAACGTCCTAAAGTATTGTTTTTCCCGGATCAACATTTAGGACGCAATACCGGTTATCGCATGGGTCTTCCATTGGAAGAAATGGTTACCTGGGATTTCAATAAGCCCAAAGGTGGATTGACTGACGAGCAAATCCGTAATGCCAAGATTATTCTTTGGAATGGTTATTGTTCTGTTCATCAAGTCTTTAAGCCAGAGCACATTGATAACTTTCTGGAGCGTTTTCCTGAAACTAAAGTTATTTCTCATCCAGAAGCCTGTTTTGAAGTCTGTGAGAAAGCCGAGTATGTGGGTTCAACAGAATACATATTAAAGACAGTGCGAGAAGCGGAGCCCAATACCCGTTGGTTAGTGGCGACTGAATTAAACCTGGTCAATCGTTTACATGATGAATGTAAAGGGGAGGGCAAGAATGTACATTTTATGTCGCCTACCTTATGTATGTGCTCAACCATGTTTAGAACAGATCCCCAACATTTAGCCTGGGTCCTTGAGAACCTGGCTGCAGGTCATGTCATTAATCGTATCAGTGTTCCAGTTGAAGAAGCCCGATTGGCTAAACATGCTTTGGATAATATGTTAGCGATTCATTAAGGGGTTCGATTTAAAGCTTTGTTAGCAGTAGCTCATGTGATAAGTCACCAGAGTTGCTGCTTTACAGGACAGCTGTTTTTAGTAATTAAACGTTAATATAAGTCGGCGAGTCAGCCAAATTGATCTATCCAGATAAATAGTCACATTTAGCAATGATTGATAATTTGTTTGCTCCATTTCCTTAGTCTCCTCCATCAATAAGTTCCTTAATCGTTGCATAATTTTTGCTCGATCATCCGTCATGATTTGTAATAATGGAATGCTTTCAAGATCCCCCTTGGTAATACAATCTATAAGCGTTAAAAGAATAAAATGCAGGCCTTCAATCACACTGGTACTAATTTGCTGCATGCCGGTGGTTTCAGGTAAATCCTTCAAGGTAATCCCAATTTGCAGCGTAATTTCCATGATTTGTTTAATCAGTTCGCATTGGGTTTGGAGCTTTAGATTACGCTCTACAACGCTTAAGTCAGGTTGATAGTCCAACATTTCAACCAGAAACGCGTTAATGTCCCGTAAGACAGAAAAGCTGGCATTGAGTAGAGTTTGTCTCCCTTCATTATCTAAGATTGCTCCATCATAAGGTATTAGCTCGGAGATGCGACTAACAATTTCTTTTGCTTCGCATTCAGCGAGTGCAATTGCTGTTTGAGGGTCTTCTAACGCCTGATCATAAAGAAATTGTGGACTCGATAATTCTTCATGTTTAGTCGGTGGTGAAAAGCGGTGACAAAGCTTCGCTATAATGGGGCCAAAGGGCAATACTCCAATAACGCCAGCCAATTGCATGGCAAAATAGACAAATGCAATCTGTGCGCCCAGCTTAGTATCAATCTCATTCAGTCCAGCTTTAAGTAGGGGCCAGTGATAACTGTTTTCAAGATAAAACAACATAATCAGTAATAAAGAACCAATGATTTTGAATATAAACTGAAAATAAGCCAGTTGTCGGCCAGTGCCACTTAATTTAGCAGCCATGAGCGCAGTACTAATGCCTGAGCCAATATTGGCACCAAACACCAGTAACAAGGTTTGATCAATTCCGAATAGCCCTGACTGTGACATTCCAATAGCGGCTACAGCGACTGTTGAAGTGCTTTGGGTAAACACGGCTAGCGCCATTCCAATAAAAAGGGACAGTAGTTGCGATTGAGCGCCAAAAGCAATTAAATTCTTAAAGTCTTCAACATCCTGTAAAGGTTTGGCGCCTATCTTGATTAGATCGGTACCCATTAGCAGTAAACCCAAACCCATCAATCCCGTCATTAAGTAACGATAGCGTGATTTCTCATTGCTTAAGTGCAATCCGATTCCTGTTGCTGCGAGTAAAAATAGTGCAACCATCCTTAAATTCATTGAAGCCAGGAAAACTAAGGCAGACGTACCCACGTTCGCCCAAGCCAAAATGGGTTGTCCACGACGAACGTCCAGCGCTTTAGTGCTGATTAAGCCGATAAGAATAAAAGTGACTGCATTCGAGCTTTGTAGTAATACCCCCGCCATTGTTCCTGTGGTTGCGGCAGCGAAAGGATTATTACCCGCTCTGGCCATCAAGCGGCGAAAAGTAGAGCCTGTTAATTGTCTAAGGCTTTGGCTGACACTGGCAATGCCTATAAAAAAAAGGCCCAATCCTCCTAAAATGTTGATAAGAATTTCCATGTTACTTTTTGTCGGATAATAATGTTTTACGTCTTGTTATAAAAAACCAACGCTTATGTATTTTCAATGTGGAGAAGGCTTACTAATGAGGAGTCTGGGGTAAATTAGCTGGCTAATAGTATACCGTTAGAAATATGACAACATAGTTACAGTTACTATTTTGAGGTTTTTGTTGATGTAGTCAATGGGAATCTGGGTCATTTCAATTTAAGAGTATTTACTTGGGTATAATAAAATTGTTAGAATTAAAAAGTTTTCCCCCTTGTATTAAGGGTTGGATTAGTTATTTTTCTCAAGCAGGCATATGAGTATGTCTTGTAAATGCGATAGAAAGGAATATTAATGCCTATCGTATTGGGTTATGCACTTGTTATGTTCCATTCGTTTTCAATGGATTCGCAGTTTCTTCTGAAATGTTTAAATTTATAAAATATTAATTAATACGTTCAATATTTACCTTTATGCGCCTGACAACCAAAAAATTTAGTAATGCCTTTATCAGGAAACTCATTGTTACCCTGATATGTTCGCATTTTTCGACACACTCTGCTCATGCAAATGAGACATTTGATGCCATAACGAAAGATTTCCGGTTCTCGGGTTTTGGTACTCTGGGCTTAACCTATAATGATAATGGGGGAGCAGGTGCTATTTACAATTACTCCCAAACGGTTCCTGCTGAGCAAGGATTTTCTTTAAATCTTGACTCTGTTCTGGGCTTACAGCTCGAATGGAAGCCTCTTGAAAAAACCTCGTTCCTGGTACAGGGTGTGGGTCGTGCTGGTCAAAGAATGGAGCCTTTGTTGCGTATGGCTTACGTTCGGCAAGAATTGGGTAGTGAAGTCTCGGTGCGTGGTGGACGTTTCCGTAATCCCATGCTATTTGATTCCGATGTTAACGAAGTGGGTTACGCATATATGATGTCTCGCCCACCTATAGCACTCTACAGTATTGCTAACAATTTTCCTTCGATTGATGGTGTTGATTTGCAATGGCGACATTCATTTCTAAGTACTGCATTCTTGTTGCAGGGTTATTATGGCAATACCAGTTATCAGCATCGATTTTATAATCTTAATCCGGTTGTTAGTGCAGATGCTCAAATCAATAACATGATGGGGGTAGCGCTGAGTGCTTCTCGATCAAATATTACTGTTCGCGCCTCAAGAACGTGGGTTGATAGTTACACGATGCGTTCTTCTGCTATTAGCCAGCTTGATTCAGGATTGGGTTCACTCAGTGGTGGCTTGTTGGCTATGACGGCTTATCCTCAATTAGCCGCAATGTCCCCAGCGCTTATTAGCCAAGCCAATCAGATCTCAGGTCTTAAGAATCCCTTTGATAACCGACCTATCTATACTAGTGTTGGCTTTGATGCCTATTGGGGCGCTTTTCGATTCTTGGGCGAATGGGTGGAGTTAGATTCTCAAAATGCCATGGTAGGAAAATATGAGGGCTTTCAAACGACAATCGGTTATACCTACAAAGATTTTACACCGTATGTCTCATTTGCCAACTTATCCAGAAATAAAGGCACTCTAAATACCAGCGCTCTTAATGGTACAGGGCTTAATCCTATGTTAGATGCTGGCTTGGCACAAATGCAAGCGGCTATAAATCAATCAGCACAATTTGCAAATCTAAGTAGCCAGTCTATCAGTGCAGGTACACGTTGGGACGTTATGGAGAACTTGGATATGAAGCTGCAATATGACTTTGTTCAAACACCTAACTCTATGACACCGGGTAATTTTGCAGTTTCTACCCTGCCATTTAATAATCATGTGAGTTTAGTCACTCTCGCACTTGATTTTATTTTTTAAGAGTAACAAGATGAAATTTTACTTTTTAGTTATTTGCAGTGTCTTATTGATACCTGGCGTCGTGCAGGCTGAAGAGCCGCCAGTGGTTGTTGCCAATCCAGATGCAGGCGTAGACAAAATCGATAAAAGCCAAGCCACCCAGATTTTTCTTCGGCAGATTCAAACATGGCCGGATGGTAAAACTATTAAACCTATCGATCTTAAAGAAGGGTCAGAGCTTCGTACTGAGTTTTATAGCAAAATCACAGGACGTAGTCCGGGACAGTTACGAGCTTATTGGGCAAGGCAAGCGTTTACCGGGATGGGAGTACCCCCAAAGGAAGTGGGTAATGTCGAAGAAATGAATAAGATAGTTGAAAGCACACCCGGTTCAATTGGCTATGTGGATAAAAACGAAGCCGGACCGGGTGTTAAAATCATCCTGGATCCAGAAAAGAACTGATCTCTAATTTAGGCGACTCCGACGCTATTTTCATAAATTATGCAAAACATCATTAGACGATTATTCGCTCCAGGTATTTGGCTATCAGACAGGTTAAGCTTTTCGCTTAAATACTTGCTGATTGGTGTTTTAGTCTTAATGGCGTTGTTAGCGTTGAGCGTTCCTATGTTTCAACATGCGCATGATGATAGCGAGCTTGCCAATGTTGAACGAGAAGGTCTAAAAGTCTTTATTGCACAAGCTGATGTTTTAACGACGTTGGTTATGTTGCGTAGTAGCTCAATTAATGATCAGAATGTGCTGCCTTCAGACGAATTAGGCGCCCATGTTGAGCAATTGATTCAGGAAGCGCATCAGTATGGTGCGCGTGAGCTTGCTGACCGTTTAAATCTTCTGTGGACACAAGTTAAAACTGAGTCTGTGGACAGTGACCCAAAACGGCGGTTTGCAATTCAAACCGCTGTTATCAATACGTTGCTGAATTTGATTCGAGAAAGCGCCAGTATTCATAGACTCAATGTTGATCAAAATCTGGATGCTACCTTTGATGTACTGACTAATCGTCTACCCTTGGTTTTGGAAACCCTAGGAAAGCAACAGGATGCGCTCACTCTCAATATGGAAGCAATGGAATCCTATGCATTAGGGGCCCAAGTGGTACTGACCGAGTCAGTTCCCATTCTTTGGAGCGGGGTCAAGCAACTGATCAATAACACCCCAAACTCAAACGCATTAAAAAATAAACTTGAACAGTTGTTGACCGGCATGTCGCAGCAACAGGATATTGCTGACAAGGTGTTAGGTGAACCCAATGCTATTGGAGAATTACGCCCACGAGTGTCAGAAAACCTGGAACTCGCACGTTCACTATTAAATGATTCCGTGCTGATTGCCGACGGCTATCTATTTGCCAGTATCAAACAATACTATCGGGTTCAATTAATTGTCGCCGGGTTAATATTAACCACAATTTTTATTATCTCCTATCTGTTTGCAGGTATTTATCTTTCTACACTGCGCTCTCTTAAAAGCCTATCTGAAGGGACGGATGCCTTTTGTCGTGGACAGTTAAGTACGCGCATTAAAATAGACACGCAAGATGAACTGGTCTTGGTAGCGAGAAACTTTAATACCGTTGCCAGTGAGTTTGAGCAATTGCTGGAAGTTATCCGCGAACAAAACGAATCTCGTCAACGAGAGTTAGAGATTCAGGTACAAGCGCGTACGGCAGAGTTGGCGGATAGAAACGAACAATTAAGAGCCGCCAGCGAACGTGTACAAGAAGAGCTTCATCTGGCACGTAGTATGCAGCTCGCTATTCTCCCGCAAGAATTTCCTGATGAGAAGCATTGGGCGGTTTCTGCAAGCATGTTTCCTGCACGTGAATTAGGTGGAGACTTTTATGATTGTTTTTTATTGCCAGATGGTCGTTATGGCATTGTCATTGCTGATGTATCAGGGAAAGGGGTTGCGGCTGCTTTCTTTATGGCTGTATCTCGTACCGTGCTGCTTGATCAAGCGATGTCGGGGCGACAACCTTCCGATGTTTTAGCCTGTTCAAACGACTTGCTATGTGAAAGAAACCCAATGGAATTGTTTGTAACGGCCAGTTATGGTATTTACAATCCCCACAACGGGCATTTTATCTATGCAAGTGCGGGGCATCACGCCTCGTTGTTAAGAAATTCAAAGGGAGAGGTTAAGGCATTACCCTGTTCGCATGATATTGCCTTGGGCGTTATCTCTGAGATGACTTATGTCAATCACACTACGCATCTTGTCCAGGGAGATACGTTACTGCTTTACACAGATGGTGTAACAGAAGCATTTTCAGAAAGTAATGAAGCTTATGGAGATGCCCGATTATATGCTTGGCTCTCATCAACCTTGTCAGAAGATAATCCTTCTACATTGGTGAGCGGATTGGTTAAGGACGTTGCAGATTTTGTTCAAGGGGCAGAGGCCTCAGATGATCTGACATGTTTGATACTCTGTTGTAAGAATGAGGAAATTATTTTGGATACGCTACCTAAAGAACTAAGCAACAAAACATTACTTCTGGATTATCATTTGCCAACCAGGGTGGACGAAATTTCTAATCTTGCGGAGGCTGTTGATAATGCTTTGCTTGACCGCCCTGATCTCGCCTTCTCTGCAAATTTGTGCCTTGAAGAGTTGATTACTAATATCATTCAACATGGTTTGAAAGGTGCAGGTGACCGATTGATTCGAGTTAGAATGAATATTTCTGAAGAATGGCTGGAAATCATCCTTAAAGATGATGCGCCACCCTTTGACCCATTTGCAGAAGCCCCTGAGCCTGATCTGGATCTTGATGTAGAAGATCGTCCTATTGGGGGACTGGGTGTGCATATGGTTAAAATGATGATGGATGATGCCAGGGCCTATTATGATGGCAGTGGTAACCTCATCATTTTGCTTAAGACACTCAGTAAATAGTTATAAGAAACTTACAAACACTTCTTTTTTAAAAGGTTATAAAATGACATTTCAATCTGAAATAGTAGAAACCGATGGGATCCAATTAATTAGTTTATCGGGACGTCTGGATAGTGCAACTTCAAATGTATTTGAGAGTTCTTTACAAAAACTTTTTGAAAATCAAGGTAGTCTGGTTACGATGAATTTCTCGGGCCTGGATTATATTTCCAGTGCGGGTCTCCGAGTTATATTGATGGTTGCAAAGCGGGCCAAGCAGGCAAAAGGACGTTTAGTTTTGTTCGGCTTACAGCCACATGTCAAAGAAGTATTTGAAATCAGCGGGTTCCTGAAGATACTCGAAGTTGTAAACGATCAAGCTGAAGCGCAAGCCTTAATCAAAGCTTAATCAGTCAGTCTTTTATCCCTCTGTGCGGCACTATTCTGGTGCTGCACTTTGCTTTTAAGTGGTGCGTGATTATTAATAGTTGATAATCATATTGCTTAACTCACTGTTTCTGCTTAACATCAATCTATGGCATACAACGTGCTTTTATTCCGAATTAATTAAAAATTAATTCGGAATCTAAAATTATGGTTGATGTCGCAAGCAATATAAATTTGTCCCCTACTGATAGCAAAGATGCTATACAAATGGCACTTGATTTAGCCTATAAACAAGCATTAAGTCATACAGAAGGCCATCTGGCTGACTATATTCCAGAGTTGGCGCTGATGAACCCTGATCGATTGGGCTTAGCAGTCATGACAGCCAAAGGACGGCTTTATACAGTCGGCGATGTTAATGAGCCATTTACCATCCAATCTATTTCTAAAGCTTTTTCTTATTGCCTTGCGCTCGAATTAGTGGGGGCTGAGGCTGTGCGTGCACGAGTTGGGGTAGAACCCAGTGGTGATGCTTTCAATGCTATCGAGTTTGATCCCGTCACCCGTTGTCCGTTTAATCCAATGGTCAATGCAGGAGCAATTACAGTGGCGGGTATTCTGCGTGATGTTTATCAGCAAGACGCTTTTGAAAAGGTAATTGAGCGCTTTTCTAAAGCCGCATCTCGCCAGCTTGAACTGGATGAAAGTGTTTATCTGTCAGAAAAAGCAACCGGCCACCGTAACCGTGCCATCTCCCATCTTCTCTGTGCCTCTGGGGTATTAATTGAACCCGTAGATGAAGCTGTAGACCTGTATTTTCGCCTTTGTTCTATTCGGGTAACTGCGACTGATCTTGCAATTATGGCAGCGACCTTGGCAAACATGGGTGAAAACCCTGTGACAGGCGAAGAAGTCTTTGAGCTAAAAGCCATTCGCGATACCCTGGCAGTTATGTATTCATGTGGTATGTATGATTTTTCTGGAAGCTGGATTTGTGATACAGGGATACCTGCAAAAAGTGGTGTGGGTGGAGGTGTGATTGGCGTGGTAAACCGTCAGTTGGGTATTGGATCATTTGCGCCAAGACTGGACGAAAAAGGCAACTCTGTCCAAGGTGTTATCGCTATTAAATCACTCTCGGACGAGTTGGGGTTACATACCTTCGAATGCTCAAATACGGGTTCTTCGTTTGTTGAGCAACTAATTCGTTAACGTTATTACGAGAGCGTGAGTAAAATATCTGTCTTGCTAATCTCACCCATTAACATGCGATTGCCATCAACAACAGGCAATCGATCCGCGGTTGTTTTAGCAAAGGCGACCAACACATCAGTTAGCGCAGCATCTGAGTTTACGGTTGGAACATCATCCTCCATAAACACCACTGAAGCACTTAGATGCTGCAGCGTATCATCACCCAAAAAACTCTTCATGTTTTGCAAGGAAATACACCCTTGGTAACATCCCGACTTATCAACTACCCATATATTTTGAATGGGTGAAAGACAGAACATTTCACTGACTGTTTCAGCGGTAACATCTTCATTCACTACGGCTTTAGTGGGCACCTGTAGCTCAGAAACCAGCATTAAATACGGGAGTTTTGTGTTGATTTCGCCAAGTGCACGCGCATAGATTGATTGTGGACGAATGGCAGCGGAAATATAACGGGCCGTGATCGTGATCACAATCAGCGGAAATAAAAGATTTGCATCCATAGTCATTTCAAAGATCATTAAAATAGCCATGAGTGGAGCATGTGAAGTACCCGAGAGTATAGCTCCCATACCTAATGCAGTATAAGTTACCGTATCTAGCGGAAGTAATGCATGCAATTGATTACTATAAAGCCAGCCAACAGCCGCACCTATGAGTAAGGTTGGTGTAAAGACCCCGCCGACGGCACCACTGCCAACCGCAGCTGAAGTAGCAACAATTTTCAACAATAACAGACTGAGAACAAAGCCTGCTTCAGGGTGTTCACTCAGTAACAGCTCTACTAAAGCATGACCGTTTCCCCATACTTCCGGTTTATAGACTGAGATAACACCCACTATAAATCCACCTAGGCCCAAGCTGATAGGTAATGGCAATCGTAAATACTGAAACGCCTGTTTAGTGAGATCCAGGATTTTAAGAAACAAAGGAGAAATAAATCCAGATAGAATGCCGAGACCCAGCACAGGAAAAAATTCAAATTCTAAGGGTGCAGTAAACGAAGGTAGGGTAAAGATTGGATTGATTCCTATCCAATGCCGAATGGTTAGGGTAGCCATGACAGATGCCACCAGTAAAGGACCAAAAGCCTCAATAGCCAGTGACTGCAGAACCACCTCTGCAATAAAAAGTGCGCCAGCCAAGGGGGTGTTATACGCAGAAGCCATCCCCGCTGCTCCACCACAAGCGACTAACAAACGTAACTTGGGTCTTGATAAATTAAAAAAACGACCGACACTGGATGAGACGAGCGCAACTAATTGCACCATACCCCCTTCTCGACCAATTGATGCCCCAGAACTGATGGCAAAGAGTGATGAAAGCAAGCGAGCCAAGGTGGGCCTGATTGAAATAACCCCATCACCCAAACGAATGACCTCCAGGTACTCCTGTGACCGCATTCCTTTAAACAGGCGGCTTCCTAATACAAGCATTATGCCGCCTAATACACCACCAAGAGTCGGAATCAACAATCTCATTTCAGGTGAGAGGTTTTCTGCAATAGCCACGATATCATCAGTACTTCCTGTCAAAAGCCATTTCAAGCCAATATTGGCTTCACGAAATAGAGCTGATGCCGCGCCTCCCAATACACCGACAATGGCTGCTAATACCAGCATGCCATCTTTTGATCGGTAGCCTAAAGATTCTCCAATACGGATTCGAATGAGAAGAATAAAGTGAGTCAATAATTGGATCATAAAAATTTAAGCAACAAGTTATTATAGTTTTTAGAGCTCATAACGATGAGCTAAGTTAATTCTTGGGTGGAAGAAGTTTAAAATAAAAAACCGCAGATTATAAATTAGAATTATATTAATTAAAAAAAATACATGGCCTGATGGAGTTCAATTTTTACTGGGTTTGACAAGGGTTGAACGAGCTCAATGCCTGTATGAATACCCAGATATCCACAAGAAAATCGATGTAAATGTAGAAATGTGTTAAATTCTTACCGGGTTATAATTTTTTATCATAACCAAACTTCTATGAATACTTCAAATCAAATATAGGGCAATTATGAACAAAATAAGAGCTACATTAATCGCTACTGTCCTGACCCTGCCAACGTTAGCAACAGTCAATGCCGCAACTGCACCTATTTGTAAGGAGCTTACCAATGCGGCGGGTAGTAACATCGTGGGTTTTATAGACCCAGTCCTTTGCAATACAGACCCATCCATCAAACAATTAGTCAATAGTAACCAGTTTCCTGATGTCAGTTATCTTGGTTTGTGTTATGTATCAAGAGGAGCGATAAATGTTTTATGGGGAACCAAAGAGCTTACCGTAAAAACAGCCTCCGCCTGGACTGATAGCTCCAGTACCTTTGGAGTACCTGTTATCTTTCCACCTACAAACCCACCATCACTTTATGGGGTCGGATATATTGGAACAGTTGCCACTCAGTGGGCTATTTCTGACAATGAAGGCAAAGACTTAGGGGTAATTTATACCCGTGACACCATCAACCTAGGCGAAAATCTAGCAACTGCAGGTAGTGAAGATGATGTTGTTATCGGAGGCTCTAAGCTTTTTGAAGGCGCAAAAGGGACAATCAAGTTAAGATCAGTTCAGCTACAGTCTGGAAGCGTTGAAGTCGGTACGCTAGGCGGTAAGCTTTGCATTAATAGTCAGGAGCAAAATAAAAACTAATCAAGAGTTAATCCTGAAGTGTTGTTTGGGTAAATGACACTTCAGTGGTTGTCGGTTGCACCAATTCAATTCAAATAACGATAACTTGAAAAGCTTGCCAATGCTGACTTTACTGGTTAAAGTGAGGAAACTAACGACAAGGAGGTTTTTTCATGACAACTATTTCACAACCCAATATCCCCATTAACATCTACCGGTTTTGTTTTAAAACCGATAGTCTCCCTCGATTACCTGATTTCCCGGGTTCTGCCTGGCGAGGTGCCTTTGGTCATGCACTTAAGAAGACTGTGTGCGTGGTGCGTAATCAAGCCTGTAATCAATGCCTGTTAAAGAATGCTTGTGCTTACAGTATTGTCTTTGAGACACCGCCACCGACTAATACCGAAAAAATGCGCAAGTATACGGCGGCACCTCATCCCTTTGTTTTACAATTTCCCGTTATCACAGGTCAAGCCAGTACAAGTTACAGTTTAGATGTGATCTTGTTTGGACACGGTCAACGCTACTTTCCTTATATTGTTCATGCTTTTAAACAGGCGGGTCAACACGGGATTGGTGGGCGTCAGCAAGTGTTTAATCTGGTACAGGTTGACGAGATTAATCAATGGGGCGAAGCTGAAACGATCTTTGACAACGGAGAGCTTAACCCCCTAAAGCCTCCTGAAAAGATAGTGATTCCCGTCATGCCTCAACAAATCAAAATAACCTTTCATACGCAGTTACGTCTTAAACAGGATAACAAGAATCTGGGTGCTCCTGGCTTTAACTTTGGCACCTTCTTTACTATCTTGCTCAGGCGGATTTCTATGATTAGTTACTTTTACACAGACTCACCCTTAGAGACTGATTTTGCTGCTTTGACCGCTAAGGCAAGAACGGTTCAATTTAGTTCACAACAACTCGACTGGTATGATTGGACGCGCTATTCCTCACGGCAACAAACTGAAATTATCATGGGCGGCGTGATGGGGTTTGTAGAGTTAAGTATGCAAGACCTGGAAGACTTTTGGCCTTACTTGTGGCTAGGGCAATGGACGCATCTGGGTAAAGGAACCAGCATGGGCATGGGGGCTTACCAGATTGAGATGACAAGCTTGTCAACGACCTAAGACTGACTGAATGAAGATACACTTTCTACCGACTTAATCATCACGGATCTATGCAAGGCTAATGAGTATAAAAACACTTTTACTGGCAGTGACTGGGCTGACTCCACAAGTAATTACGGAAACCTTATATGCTTTGCATCAACAAGGTCAGGCAATGCCAGAACAAATCCATATACTCACGACTGCCGAAGGTTATCAACGGGCGCGTTTAACTTTGATTAATGATGGCTGGTTGCAACGCTTTTATGATGATTATCAAATAACCAAACCTGTGTTTGATGAAAGCAATATACATATCTTGCAACAAGAGAATGGCGAGCCTTTAGCCGATATTCGTACTCAGGCTGATAATCAAGCCATGGCCGATGGCATTACTGAATGGATTAGAGTCTTAACGGCTGATCCTTCTACGACTTTGCATGTGTCTATTGCGGGTGGTCGCAAAACAATGGGCTTTTATGCCGGATACGCACTCTCTTTATATGGGCGTACCCAAGACCGTCTGAGTCATGTGCTGGTATCGGCTGATTATGAAGCGCATCCCCAGTTTTATTATCCGACGCCTTATTCACAGGTTATCTATGGTAATGATCCGACCCGCAAGCCCCTGGATACTCAAAATGCAAGCGTGATGATTGCTGATATTGCCTTTGTACGCTTACGTCATGGTCTGGATACTGCCTTACTGCAAGGTAAAAGTAGCTTTAGTCAATCGGTTAACAAGGCTCAACAAGCCTTAGGTGCGGCTTATTTAAGCATAGATCTAAAGGCACATAGGATTAAAGCACACGACACACTGATTAAACTGATACCGGCTGATTTAGCTTTTTATAGCTGGTTACTTAAACGCCAGATGGCAGAGCAACCCTCGCCCAACTGTCCGAGTGAGGGGGCGCCAGAGCTGGACTATGCAGAACAATATCTTCAGGAATACCGCTTAATCACCGGTGAGTTAGGGGGCACAGATAGAACCCTGAATACGTTAGAAAAAGGTATGAGTAAAACTTTTTTTGAACAGCGTAAATCGCGTATTAACAAACTATTGCAACAAACCTTAGCACAGGCAGCCTCTGCTTATTTGATCAGTCCGGTGGGTAAACGCCCGAATACCCGGTATCAAATACTATTGGCAACTGATCAGATTGAATATTTATAGGAAAAGAAACGCATGGCTATTAACCCATTACTCGAACAATCCAGTCGTATTGCCTTAGCCGCTTTCTTACATGATTTAGGGAAGTTTGCTGAACGGGCAAAGATTCCTGTTAAGCAAGACGTGCTGGATGCCAATAAGCAACTGTATTGCCCTCATCATAAGAAATTTACCGATGATAAAGGTTGGTTTAGTCATGTTCATGCGGCTTATACGGGTCTGGCAATGGATCTAATAGAAGACTATCTACCAGATTTAACTGGCACTGATTTTGCCCCCTTTGGCTCATGGAAAACTAAAGAAGCAGACGATTCATTTATTAATGCTGCCGCCAAACATCATAAGCCCGACACTTTTTTACAATGGGTGATTGCGACAGCTGATCGTGTTGCCTCTGGTTTTGATCGTGAAGAGTTTGAGAAATACAATCAAGGTGAAGATGTTACAGAAACAGGTAAAAATCACTATACCGCTCGACAATTACCCTTGTTTGAACAAATTCGCTTAGACAGAAAAGACCAGCAGGACTATGCCTATCGTTATCCGCTTAAGCCTTTATCACCGAACAGTATATTTCCTGTTATCGCTAACCAGTGCGAAGGTAATGACGATAAGGCCGCGCAAAAAGAGTACCTCGAATTATGGCAGGGTTTTGTTGATGCCTTAAAGTTAATGCCACCGTCGCATCGTAATAGTTGGTCTTTATGGTTAGATCACTTTGAAACCTTGTGGGGTGTTTATACTCAAGCCATTCCTTCGGCGACGGCGTTTAATATTCGGCCTGATGTATCACTCTATGACCATTCTCGTGTTGCAGCAGCGATGGCAACAGCATTGTGGCGTTATCACTATGAGCATAATCAAACGGATGAGGTAACGGCTAAAGAACTTAAAGCCCAAGAAAAGAGCTGGGAAGACAAAAAGTTCTTACTGGTACAAGGTGACTTCTTTGGTATTCAGGATTTTATCTTTGCCAGTGGGGGTGAGACCAATAAACGTGCCGCTAAATTGCTTAGAGGACGGTCATTTTATGTATCTTTGCTGAGTGAATGTGCAGCGTTAAAGGTTTTAGATGTTCTGGATTTACCTTCTACCAGTCAAGTGATTAATGCGGCGGGTAAGTTTATGATCGTGGCACCTAATACCCAAGCAACGGTTAAGAAGTTATTGGATGTTCAACAAGAACTGGATCAGTGGTTTTTAAAACATAGTTGGGGACAAGCGGGCGTAGGCTTAGCTTGGACAGAAGCTTCTTGTAATGATTTTCGTCGAGGTAAAGAGTGTGAACCCAGTCCATATAAGGCGTTGATCAAGAAACTGTTTGAACAGTTGGAAGTGATTAAGAATCAACGCTTAAATCTCTGTGCGGGTTCAACACCGATTATTTTTAAAGAGTTTCTGGATAGCTTTGATAATAATAAAGGCGTGTGTAAGGTGGATGGTAAATCACCTGCCAGCGAACAAATTGATATTGATACTTATATCGGTCGCTTAGCTTATGATCAAATTGAAACAGGGACATGGTTAACCAAACGTGAGCGCATTTTAATTACTCGAAATAGCTTAGAGATGAGGAGTGCCTTAAAAATCCCAGTGTTTGGTTATCACATTAGCTTTGTTGAGAATGAAGAGATTCAAGGTAAATTTGGTGCGCAGGCCAATACGGGTAATCTGTTAAGAGCATGGGACTTTTCTTTACCCGAATCAGCTGACGGCGCTTTATGGAAAGGGTATGCAAGACGTAGTATTAATGCCTATGTGCCGTTATTTGACCAAAAGTCTCAAGATGAAGCCGGTTTAGGTAAATACAAAGGTGAAGACTCATTAGAGTTAGACGATGCAAAAACCTTGAATCATATCGCCTGTGAAGATCAGCAATTGCAGGTAAATCATCAATGGCTTGGCATTACCGCCTTATCAACCCTTAAAGGTGATGTTGATAATCTGGGCATGATCTTTCAATCAGGATTAGGAGATGATGTCAGTTTTAGTAAAACAGCGGCTTTATCCCGACAGATCAATGCTTTCTTTACGGTGTATTTACCTTGGATGTGTGAAACAAAGTATCCCAATACCTATACCGTATTTGCAGGTGGTGATGATTTCTTTTTAATAGGCCCGTGGTTATCGCAAATTAAACTAGCCAGTGAAATGCGACAAGCTTTTCAACGTTATGTTGCTAACAATAAAGAAGTACACTTCTCAGCGGGTATTAGCACTACAAAGCCAGGCTTGCCGATTAGTCAATTAGGTGAAATGGCAGAAACTGCTCTTGAAACAGCTAAAAGCTACAATCCTGAAGATAAAACGCCAGCGCCTAAGAACGCAGTGACCTGTTTTAATCAATCCATGTTTTGGGATGAGTTTAGTGCCTTGGAATTACGGAGAGGACGATTGCAACAATTACATCAAGAAATGAATTTAAGCACTGGATATGTATATGGTTTATTAACCTTGATCAACATGGCTGAAAAGGTTAACGAAAGACCTGAAAATGCTATCTGGCACAGTTACTTTGCTTATCGTACTGTAAGAATGTTAGAACGTAATAAAGGGCTTGATAAAGATCAGCGAAAACGCTGGCAGGCAGAACTGGCTGAAGAGATCGCTAATGCAGGCATTATCAGACACGCTGGTAATTACAGGGTCGCCTTGTTTTGTCATTTATATCAACAGCGTAATTAATTTAAATTGAATAGGCGTCGTTTACTCAACATCATCAAACAAAGAGATCAACATGGATATAAAACTGACTAAGACCAATAACAAGCTTGACCCGGAGTTATTTAATACGGTTGCAAAGCTGGCAGCTGAAAAGGTTGCAAGTGGTGGCGATAGAGTCAATAAATCGACTCAGCTTAGAAAATTCTATGATGAAATAGTGCTGTGGGATAACAAGCTGCAAATGCATTCCAAAGCAATTCAATCTGATAAATTTGATGAGTATCTACCTTTTATCAGAATGCTAAATGCCAAAGTCGCTTATGCAGAAGGACGTAAATTAGTTGACCCTAATTTTGTCTTATTACTCAATACAGGCTTACAACAAGTGACTGATCCAGAAACACTACATACTTTTAAATTGTTCATGGAAGCTTTCATGGGCTTTTACAAACAAGTAAGACCTAAAGATTAATGGAGAACAAATACATGCAACTTACCAATATTACAAAACTAACCGGTCAAATTGAACTATTGAGTGGTTTACATATCGGCAGCGGTAACACTGAAATCCATATTGGCGGCACCGATAATCCTGTTATCACCAATCCAATTACCCAGCAACCCTATATACCCGGTTCAAGTATTAAAGGCAAAATGCGTAGTTTGTTGGAATGGCATTTAGGGGTGGTAGCTGAAACGGGAGGGCATCCACTAAACTTTAGTCATGTAGATAAACTGGATGAAAGAATTCATAAGCAAGCAAAAGATTTACTCAAATTGTTTGGTGGTGCATCAGATAGTAAAAATGATGAGACATTGATTAATGAGATTGGTCCTAGTCGTTTAGCGTTTTGGGATTGCTCTTTGGCTTCAGCGTGGGTAAAAGAAATGGATGATAAAAATCTATTACTGACCGAAGTTAAAATGGAAAACACCATTGACCGAATCAAAGGCACAGCGGAGCATCCGCGTAATACAGAGCGCGTACCGGCAACCGCTAAATTTGATTTTAATCTGACTATTCGTGTACACGATCATGA
>CAIOMN010000207.1 GCA_903859415.1 uncultured Methylococcaceae bacterium | reverse complement strand
TTGTCGTTTAAAAATCGATACGGGTAAATTATCCTTAAAGGGGGTAGCGCTGGGTGATAGTATCGCCGTTAATGGTGTTTGCTTAACAGCGGTGGAGTTAGGGACGCAGTCATTTGTTGCCGATGTATCGAATGAAACCTTGTCCAGAAGTACCTTAAAGACAGCAACCATTGGTATGTCAGTTAATTTAGAGCTGGCTTTAACGCCTTCTACCCGAATGGGCGGGCATATTGTCAGTGGTCATGTGGATGGGATTGGCAAAGTGATTGAGAAAAAAGCCGATGCGCGCTCGGTTAAATTTACGCTTAAAGCGCCCGACAATCTGGCTAAATATATTGCCGAGAAAGGCTCTATTTGTATTAATGGGATTAGTCTAACGGTCAATGAGGTTAATGGTGCCCGCTTTAGTGTTAACATTGTCCCTTACACCCTTAAAGACACGACGCTGAGTGAGGCGATTATCGGTACAGAGGTTAATCTTGAAGTCGATTTGCTGGCGAGATATATGGAACGCTTAATGCAAGGCGAGGCAGCCGCTAACAGTCATAGCGGTATTACAGAAGAATTATTGCATAAGAGCGGATTTTTTGGCTAATGAATACAATTGAAGAAATTATTGACGATTTACGTCAAGGTAAGATGGTTATCATCATGGATGATGAAGACCGTGAGAATGAAGGTGATCTAGTCATGGCAGCGGCGTTTACTCGCCCTGAAGACGTCAACTTTATGGCGCGTTATGGAAGGGGGCTGATCTGTTTAACCTTAACCAGTGAGCGCTGTCAGCAGTTACGTTTACCGTTGATGGTGAATGAGAATAAAACCTCACATTCAACTAACTTTACCGTGTCTATCGAAGCGGCAACGGGCGTCACTACCGGCATTTCGGCGGCGGATCGGGCCAGAACGATTCAATGTGCGGTTGCTCCCGATGCGAAAGCGGATGATTTGGTGCAGCCTGGGCATATCTTTCCCTTGATGGCTAAACCCGGTGGAGTATTGCGTCGTGCCGGTCATACTGAAGCGGGTTGTGATTTAGCCAAGTTAGCCGGTGTTGATCCTTCGGCGGTGATTGTAGAGATTTTGAATGAAGATGGTTCCATGGCCAGACGGCCTGATCTGGAAATCTTCGCCAAAGAACATGATCTTAAGATGGGTACGATTGCTGATTTAATTCATTACCGTATTCAACACGAAAACACCCTGGAACGGATTAGCGAGTGTTCGTTCCCGACCGAGTTTGGGGATTTTCGTTTGTATGCTTATCAGGACAAAAACGACAATAATGTCCACTTGGCCTTAGTCATGGGACACGTATCCGGTGATGAACCCGTTCTGGTGCGCGTTCATGCCCGTAATTTACTGGATGATGTATTCTCGTCAAAACGTAATGAGGGTAGCGTCTCCATTAAAGTTGCTATGGAGAAAATCGCCAAAGAAGGACGCGGTGTTTTAGTGGTCATTCGCCAAAGTGAAGACAGTAAATCATTGGCTGAATTGATTCATCGCTACCAACTGGAAGACAATGGCGTCGTTGCGTCAGGTGCTACTGAGGCAGCAGACTGGCGGATGACAGGAACAGGCTCAAGAATCCTGGCGGATCTTGGGGTTCGTAAATTAAAAGTGTTGGGTACGCACAAGAAGTATATCGGCCTGTCTGGATTTGATTTGGAAGTGTCTGAGCACGTAGAAAAATAAAGCAGAACCCCATGGGGTTTTAGAAAACAGAATTTTAGTATATTTAAAGTAGAGAAATAATATGTCAACTATAAAAACGTTTGAAGGAAATCTATTAGTTCAGGGTGGTAAGTTTTGTATCGTCGCCTCCCGTTTTAACAGTTTTATTGTTGAGCAGTTAGAAGCGGGGGCTATCGATGCACTAGTGCGTCATGGTGCAGATAAAGAAAATATTCACTTGGTAAAAGCCCCCGGTGCCTTTGAATTACCTTCAGTTGTACAACGTGTTGCAGCGACTAAAAAGTATGATGCCATTATTGCCTTAGGTGCAGTCATCAGAGGTGGCACACCGCATTTTGAATATGTAGCCGGTGAATGTGTTAAAGGCATAGCGACGGTCTCTTTGCAATATAATATTCCTGTCAGCTTTGGCGTGTTAACCGTAGACAGTATCGAGCAAGCGATTGAACGTGCAGGCACAAAAGCAGGTAACAAAGGGGCTGAAGCGGCCTTGTCTGCGATTGAAATGGTTAGTTTATTTAATAATTTGGAAGCCTAATGAGTCAAGCCCGTACCAATGCTCGTAAGGCTGCTGTGCAAGCGTTGTATCAATGGCAGATGACAGGGCAGAGTTTAGTTGAAATTGATCGCCAGTTTCTGGAAGAGGAGCGTCTAAAAGAGGCTCAAAAAAGTTATTTTACTGAGTTGTTTCATGGTGTACCTAAAAATTTACAAGTCATCGATGAGACTTTAACCCAGTTTGTTGATCGTCCAGTGGATACCATTGATCCCGTAGAGCGTGCTATTTTAAGAATAGGGACCTATGAATTACTGAATCGTTTGGATATGCCTTACCGGGTGATTATCAATGAAGGGATTAATCTGGCCAAGTATTTTGGTGCCGATGGCAGTCACAAATATGTGAATGGTATTTTAGATAAAATCGCACAACAAAAGCGTGCTGTGGAAATTAATGCCCATGCTCAACGCAAGGCACAAAACAACACTTAAATGGCGCTAACCGAGTTTTCACTCATTCAACAGTTTTTTACCCAACAAAAAGTAAAGAACGCTTCAACAGACCTCGGGATTGGCGATGATTGTGCACTGTTGTCGATTCCTGAGGGTTATCAGCTCGCTATCACCACCGATACCATGGTGGAGAATGTGCATTTTTTTGCCGGTACTGATCCCGAAGACTTAGGGCATAAATTACTGGCGGTTAATTTAAGTGATCTCGCCAGTATGGGTGCCAAGCCGTTGTCTGTGACACTGGCTTTAACCTTACCCCAGGTGGATGAGTCGTGGTTACAGGCGTTCTCTAAAGGTTTTCTGAGCTTGGCAGAAAAATACGGCGTTGATTTAATAGGCGGAGATACCACCTCTGGCTCGTTAACGTTAACCGTACAAGCCATGGGGCTAGTGCCTAAGGGTCAGGCCTTGTTACGCTCGGGTGCAAAACCCGGTGACTTTATTTATCTGACCGGCAACATTGGAGATGCCGGGCTGGGTTTAAAAATCAAACAAGGTTATGTGTGTGAAAATCCCCAGCGACCTTTGCAACAGTTTAATCACCCTGAACCTCAGGTTGAGGCTGGCTTGGCTTTACAATCCGTAGCGAATGCCTGTATTGATATTTCTGATGGCTTAGCCAGTGATTTAGGACATATTTTAGAACTCAGTCAGGTAGGGGCTTGTCTGGAGTGGGAGGCTTTACCCTTAACGACAGAAGTCCAGGCTTATATTAAGGAAACCGGCGATTGGTCTATGCCGCTAACAGCGGGCGATGATTATCAGTTGTGTTTTACTATCCGTCCAGAACAGGTTCAACATCTCACCATTCCCTGTACAAGAATCGGCGTTATTGAAACGCAGTCTGGCTTACGCGTGAGTAAGTCGGGTATTATTCAACCCTTTAGTAGCAAAGGTTATGAGCATTTTTCTTAATGCCGAGTACGGCAAAAACAAATTAACACCTAAACAAATCATGGCTGATCCTGTTTTGTTTTTGGCCTTTGGATTTGGGTCTGGGTTAGCCAGGAAAGCACCCGGAACTATGGGAACCTTGGCGGCTATTCCTGTTTACTGGTTATTTTATCAAACTCAAAGTCT
>CAIOMN010000206.1 GCA_903859415.1 uncultured Methylococcaceae bacterium | reverse complement strand
CGCCTTTGACGAAACGATTGCCCCCTTTGTTTATCAAGGTGAAATGCGCCATTTAATCACCTCCTTAAAATACAGAGCACAAACTAGAAATGCACGCTTACTTGGCTCACTCTTAGCTAACCACCTAAAAGAAAATGCCCAACGACCCGAGCTCATTATTCCAGTGCCGCTACACAAAGTTCGCTACCGTGAACGCGGATTTAACCAGACTATTGAAATAGCAACCATTATTTCAAAAACATTAAACATCCCATTAGACCTCAGCGGCTGCATTAGAACAGAGAACACCCCGCATCAAGTGGCTTTAAATGCTCAACAACGCCAAACAAACATTAAAAATGCCTTTACAATCATTAAACCCATCAGTGCGCAGCATATCGCTATAATCGATGATGTCATGACCACCGGGGCAACTGTCAATGAACTGGCAAACTCATTAAAAAGCGCAGGGGTTAGTCGTATTGACATTTGGACGTGTGCAAAAGCATAATTAACGAAGTGTTGAGTTAAATTCCTCTTAAACGTTAATAAAAATTTAATGGACAAATTATCGCTAATGTTTAATAATCTATTCAACACCCCCCCCACTTGTTCACTTGTAGATAACGCTAAACCTTAATTAGAGAGACATTGGCAAATGAAAACTTTAAAGAAAATATTTAGATTGTTTTTTTTGCTTATAGCATTAAGCAACCCCTTAACATCAAATGCAGATGTCGCATCAGATACAGTAGCTTTAATTGCGGCTAACCCTAACAATGCGGCCTCCATTATAGCTGCTGCAGTTACTGCGAATCCAACCTTAGCCGCTGCGATTACATCGGCGGCTGTTGCTGCAAATCCAACTTTAGCAGCAACGATTACCACAGCTGCCGTAACTGCCGCTCCCGCTTCAGCGGCGGCTATTACTACGGCTGCTGTAACCGCTGCACCCGCTTTTGCCGCTGCGATTACCACGGCCGCTGTAACGGCTGCCCCCGCTTCAGCGGCGGCTATTACCACGGCTGCTGTTACGGTTTCACCCAGTTCTGCTGCGGCTATTACCACGGCTGCTGTTACGGCTGCCCCCGCTTCAGCGGCGGCTATTACCACAGCGGCTGTAACAGCTTCACCCAGTTCTGCTGCAGCTATTACCACGGCTGCTGTTACGGCTGCCCCCGCTTCAGCCGCTGCGATTACCACGGCTGCTGTAACAGCTGTACCCGCTTCAGCCGCTGCGATTACCACAGCCGCTGTAACGGCTGCACCGACTTTAGCTACCGCTATTACCACAGCAGCTGTAACCGCTGCGCCCAGTTCAGCAGCGGCCATTACCACGGCCGCTGTTACAGTCGTACCCAGCTCGGCTGGA
Organism: uncultured Methylococcaceae bacterium; assembly: GCA_903859415.1. Lineage (GTDB taxonomy): Bacteria > Pseudomonadota > Gammaproteobacteria > Methylococcales > Methylomonadaceae > Methylobacter_C. The sequence goes on along the minus strand of CAIOMN010000206.1, from coordinate 8,379 downwards.
AACATTGCAGCGGCGGCTGCAACAGCAGCTCCTAGTGCAGCGGCTGCCATTGCTTCTGCTGCAGTAGCTGTTGCTCCAACTTCGGTTACCACAATCACTACCGATGTCATTGCCGCTGTAACTCCCGCTCCAACAGCGCCTGCAACACCTCCGCAAACTCCCGAAACCATAGCTAGCCCAGCTGCTACAACCGCTGCCATTATTGTTCAAGTAGCAACAACCACTGCAAATATACAATGTCAAGGCAGTACAGATCCAAGCTGTGTTAGCAAAGCAGTGGCTGCAGAAACCGCAGTCTTGGCAGCTTCTACTTCAAACCCTGCAGCAACAACCACTGCTATTACTAATTTAAATAATGCAAGCCCGGCTTAAACAACATAGGACTATTACCATGAAACTAAAATATCTCAAAAATAATAGCTTTACTCTGCTGTTAACTGGGCTTATGAGCTGTGGCACAGCTGTGGCCTACGATAGTAGCGACGATAGCAAAGTTGCAAGCGAACGGAGTAAAACAGATTATACGCAGCAAGGTATCCATGCCGGTAGTTTCACGATTATGCCTAAGCTGGAACTTAAAAATGAGTATATCGATAATATATATTATCGCGATAACAAGCTGGGCAAGCTAACGGACAGCTATATTGCCCATTGGAAACCAGGGGTTAATATAAATTCCAATTGGAATCGTCATGCCCTTAATTTTTTATTAGACACTGATATAGCCCAATATTCGACCCAGGCCAGTCGAAACGATTATGAAAATGTAAAAACCGGTGTTAACGGGCGTGTAGACGTGCTTAGAGACAGCCATTTTGACACCAGCTTTGGTTACAACTATTTAACTGAACAACGGGGTTCACCGGATCAAATCTCGGCACTGACACCTACCATCTATGACACAAAAGTCATTGATGGTTTTTACAGCCATACTTTGAATAGAGTTACCCTTAAAACAGGGGTTAACGCAACCCGCTGGGATTATCAAAATGTTTTAACCGGTGGCGGCGCTATTTTGCAAATGGCAACTCGTAACCATTGGCTGTATACTCCAGAAATAAAGGTCGGCTATTTAATTCAGCCCGAATACGAAGCTTATTTAAAATTCCAATATGTTAACGCAAGTTATGATACTTTGACGGCTGTGAATGGAACAAGCGCTGCAGGCAGTTACAATCGTAACTCAACTGGTTACAATGCCTTGGCAGGATTTGCTTTTGATGTCACAGGACTGCTGACCGGTGATGCCTCTATTGGTTATATAGAGCGTACTTACACCGACAATCGGTTACGGCAAATTTCTGGAGTCAATGGTTTTGTTGATTTAAAATGGCGTCCAACCCCATTAACAACGGTTACTGGCAGCGTTTTTCGTAATATTACTGAAACTACTCAGGCTGGAGTGGCCGGGGTATTCGCAACCGGTGTTAGTTTAAATGCTGAACATGAATTGATGCGTAACATTAACATTCATGCGGGTGCCAACTTCACCAATAATGATTACAATGGCTATGTCCCCACAGGCATTCAACAATTTAATCGTAATGACAATATGTACGGCGCTAATGTGGGTGCGAAATATCTCTTTAACCGTTACCTGTCAACAGACCTGTCTTATACTTATCAAAACCGGGCTTCTAACTATACCATTTCTAATTATGAAGTTAATCAAGTCATGCTAAACATAAGAGGCCAATATTGATATTTTGTCGACACAATAAACAATCTATTTTATAAAAAATGAACCAAAATAGTGTGAAAAGCATTTTACTTTTATTGTTTGCCAGTACCTTGTGCAGCGCAGCCTTTTCTATAAAGGCTGCAGATTTGCCCACAATAGAACATCAAACGAGTAAGACCTATGATACTGAAGAGTACAAACTCGGCGCAGGGGATCAAATAAGAATTACCGTCTTCAATCAACAAGAATTATCGGGTGATTATTCCATTAATGGGGGCGGGCAAATTGCCCTGCCCCTAATTGGCGATATTTATGCCAAAGATTTAACTGTAAAACAGGTCGAACAGGCTATTGCTAATAAATTAAAGCCCGATTATTTGCTCAACCCAAAAGTCAACGTGCAGGTTTTAAATTATCGACCTTTTTATATTCTGGGCGAAGTTAAAGGACCTCAGTCTTACCCCTATGTGGATGGAATGACTTATCGTAACGCGGTAGCAATTGCCGGTGGCTTTACCTACCGCGCCAAAGAAGACCACGTGATGGTCATTCGGATGAAAGATCCTAAAAAGCAGGAAATAAAACTCGATATGGATGAAAAAGTCATGCCAGGCGATATTATTCACGTTGAAGAGCGCTTTTTTTAATCAAAACGCATCGCGTTAAGGTTAAAACGATTAATTACCCTCCCTATCCTATTCAACCTAAGAGAAACCCGTGTACGAGTCTCAAGATAATTCTCAACTCACTGCTGAAGTGCAACAAACTGACAACACAGAACTCTCTTTAAGCTCTGTTCTTAACGTCCTTGAAGTCAGACGGAAATTGATAATCAGCGTTACTTTCTTAATCAGCTTGTTAGCGCTGCTAACCATTTACCAACTAGTGCCTCGCTACACAGCAACTAACCAATTGTTAATTGGCATTAATTCCGCCAAAGTGGTAGATATTGAAGAGGTTCTGTCGGGAGGGATGAAGGGTGATACTGCAGTGATTGGTGAGATGGAAGTCATCAAATCACGCGAACTGGCGCATAAAATTATTGCTCATCTGCATTTAGATCAATATGAAGAATTTAACCCTAAACCAAAACCACCCGGCTTTCTAGATCAATTTAATCCTAAAAACTGGATTCCAGAGACCTGGAAAGAAAGCCTGGGGACGAAAGCCCTTGATACCCGCACAGAAACAGAAAAACAGGAATCACAGCTAAACAACCTAACCAACAAATTCTTAAGTAAAGTAACCGTCTCTCAAGTTAAACGCTCACAAGTCATTAACATAGCCGTAGAAACCCAAGATCCAAAACTGGCCGCTATAATAGCTAATGAAGTGGCTGATCAATATATTGTTGGGCAATTACAAGCCAAATTTGATGCAACCAAAAAAGCCACCGACTGGCTGAATGATCAATTAGGCGACCTTAAACAGAAGCTGGAAAATTCAGAACGCGCTGTAGAAAACTACCGTAAAAACCATAACCTGGTCGAAGTCAGTAAAGGCACGGGTGTTACTCAACAACAACTTTCCGAAATTAATAGCCAATTAATTTCCGCCCGTGCTCAACGCGCCGAAGCAGAAGCCAAATATCAACAAGTGGAATCGATCACCCGAAATGGACAAGATATTGATAGTGTGGCTGAGGTATTAAATTCTGGTTTGATTTCATCCCTACGTGGTCAAGAAGCAGAAGTTCAACGCAAGTATTCAGAAATGCTGGTCGAGTATGGCGCACGCCATCCAAAAATGATCCAAATGCAAGCTGAACTGGCCGATATTAAAGCAAAAATAGACACTGAAGTTAAAAAAATCGCAGCTGGTTTACGCCACAGTTTAGATGTCGCTCGCGCGAGAGAAAACTCTTTGGCCAGCAGCCTACAACAAATGGAATCTAAAACGGCCGGCAATAGCCAGGCCGAGGTCGAATTGCGTGCTTTAGAACGTGAAGCCACCGCCAATAAAGTACTCTTTGAGACTTTTTTAGGTCGCTTTAAAGAAACCGCTTCAACCCAAGGCATTGAGCAAGCAGATGCACGCGTTATCTCTTTTGCAGAAGTTCCTTTAGGTGCCTCCTTTCCAAAGAAAAATTTAATGATTACCGTCAGTATCCTGGGCGCATTATTCTTTGCCATTTTTCTGGCGTTTGTGCTTGAAATACTTAATCCGGGTATCCGCTCCCCTGAACAGGTTTCTCAACTCTTTAATTTAACGACTTTGGGTATCGTCCCCAAAACAGTCAATATCAACATTCCGGTACTGCAGTATTTATTAGAAAAACCACAATCGGCCTTAGCAGAGGCCCTTAATACTTTGCGTATCTCATTATCTTTACTCAACCCCGACTCTGACGTTAAATCCGTCTTAATCTCATCTGCACTCCCCAGTGAAGGTAAATCAACATTAGCCAGTTTATTGAGCCGTCACTCTGCCGCTGCGGGTAAAAAAGTGGTATTGGTCGATGCCGACTTACGTCGTCCAACCATTGCTAAAATGTTTGATCTAGACAAAAAAACCTTAGGCTTAACCGATTTATTGATGAATCACACGCTCACTTTAACCGATGTCCTAGTTAAAGATTCCGCCACCGGGTTGAGTATTTTAACCCGTGGCCATGCCGCCTTTCTTAATCCCAGTGATTTATTTGCCTCTCAGCGCATGAAAGCGCTCCTGGAGCAACTAAAACAGGAATTTGATCTCGTCATCGTCGATTCTGCGCCTATCATGGCGGTGCCCGATAGTCGAATTTTAGCCGGCTTAGTCGATAAAATTCTGTTTGTTGTTAATTGGGATACAACACCTAAAAAGGTTGTAGCGACTGCCTTACATATTTTTGCCAAAGATGGTCATAATAACCTTGCAGGTATCGTGTTACAAAAAGTTAATTTAGAACAATACGGTCGCTATGGCTATGGCGATTCTGGTTATTATTACTCTTATGGCCGTTACAAACAATATTACACCAGCTAAACACAGCCGATGAAGCATGACAAAAGCGCTTATGGCCAACGCACCCTGGCGGGTGCAGGCTTACTGATTTGCAGTGGGTTATTGTTGCTGGCCGTTCCCCGTCTTATATCGAGTTGTTATGCTCTGTATCCAGAAATGGCGTACCAAAAAAACCAGTTGACCCCACTTACACCCGACATTTACGAAAGATGTATTTCCAATTTAGAGCAGGCTTTATCGTGGCATCAAAGTGCCTACGATTGGCAACAACAAGGCTTTTTTTATCTAAAACTTTTTAATTTACAACCCTTTCAAGCATTCGAAAAAAAACGCGAACTCCTTAAAAACGCCCAAACAGCCATTAATAATGGGCTAGCGCTTTCCCCCGTTGATCCGTTTGGATGGTTTCAATTAGCAACCGTTGACAAAACACTTAAAAACCCTAAAATAAATACTATTGATGCCTTACGCTTATCGTTTTATTCTGGACGTGTTGAACCCGATCTGGTCATGAGTCGTTTAGCCTTCAGCTATAACTACTATGCTGATTTTGACGAAGACCTTAGGCAACAATGGCAAAAACAATTACTGACGGCCTGGACTTTTAAAGGCCCTGAACTCATTACATTTGTAACACAACACCCAGAAACCAAAGAGCTCGCTTTACAAGCTTTTGTTTATGCACCCGATGACGCTGATAAATTTTTACACGCCCTTGAAATCGCTCTTAAAAAACCTATTTAAAGCCAAACCTGAACCCATAGCGCAGATGCCGGCGAGTTTACCTGATAATCACCGACTGTATTGCATTGGCGACATTCACGGGCGGCTGGATTTATTAAAAACAGTGCATCAAAAAATAGCCAATGATGTGATGGACTTTGATGGCGTAAAAATTCTGGTATACGTGGGTGATTACATTGATAGGGGCATGGAATCGAAGGGTACCCTTGATTACTTATTAGAAGACCCCTTGTCTGACTTTAAAAAAGTATTTTTACTGGGTAACCATGAACAAGTTATGTTGCAGTTCTTATTAAACCATGATCCCGCCATTGCCCATGATTGGTTCAAATTTGGCGGTTTAGCCACTTTAATCAGTTACGGTGTTGAAGTACGTGGCATACCTACGACAAAAGAGATTAAGCGAATTTATTCTGAACTTGAACAAAAACTGCCTGCAGCGCACCTTGGCTTTTTACAAAACTTAAGCTTAAGTTATGAATTGGGCGACTATTTTTTCGCACATGCAGGCATAAAACCTAAAGTCAAACTTCATCTTCAGCGACCAGAAGATTTACTCTGGATACGTGAAGAGTTTTTAAACAGCCCATTATTTCATGGAAAAGTCATCGTTCATGGTCACACAGTCACAGCAGAACCCGAATGCTTTCCTAACCGTATTGGAATAGATACCGGAGCCTATAGCAGCGGTAAACTGAGTTGTGTTGTGTTTGAAAAAACTTCTTATAAATTTTTGTAAACCGTCATGATACTTTTAGTAAGCTTATTGTTAACCCCTTTAATTTTGACCGTATTTTTTATACGTGTGTTGTCACCGTATGCAATCAAACTGGGCTTTATTGATCATCCGAATGACAGAAAGCAGCATGAAAACCCTACGCCCCCCATAGGCGGTTTAGCCATCTATTTTGGCACCTTAATAACGCTATTACTCTACAACATTGATCTACCTAACCTCGGTGCCTTTTTGTCAGCCATTACCTTACTCGTGATAGTCGGCGCTATTGATGATCACCGAGAAGTGAGTGTCAAAATCAGATTAGCTTCGCAAATTTTTGCAGGACTGATTATGATTGAATTCGCTGATATAAAAATAACGGATGTGGGTAATTTACTCGGTCATGGCATTATTCATCTAGGCTCATTTTCTACCGCATTAACCATATTTGCTGTGGTAGGTGGAATTAACGCGTTTAATATGATTGACGGGATCGATGGCCTTTCCAGTAGTTCTGCACTCTTCTCACTCACCTGGGTTGCGCTATTGGCCGTTATTTTTGACAACCTGTTAATTTTAAAACTAAGTGTCGTATTTATAGGTGCCATCTTCGCCTTCTTACTGTTTAATTTACGTATTTTTGGCCGAAAAAAAGCCTGGATATTTTTAGGTGACTCAGGAAGCACTGTACTGGGTTTTGTAATTTGCTGGTTAATTATCTCTGGCTCACAAGGCGGAAACGCCATCATGACCCCCACTTTGGTATTATGGGTCATTGCCTTACCTCTATTTGATTCAGTTTGCATTATGATGCGACGCATCAGTAAGGGAAAATCCCCTTTTGCACCCGACCGTGAACATTTGCATCATGTATTGCCAATGAAAGGTTTTAGCATCAACCAGACATTAATCATTATTCTGAGTGCTTCAATCGTATTAGCCGGTTCTGCTCTCACGGCTAGCATATATTTTGCTGTTGGCGACCACCTTTTATTTAAAGCCTTTCTGATTTGTTTTGGCTTATTTTATTACTATATGCACAAAACCATCAGTGCAGATTAAAAATTTAATATATTATATACATCAAAAGGGCTTTAAAGCGACATAACCCAAACCGAGTCACACTGCGTCGTGGACCAAGAGATAGCACATGAAAAATATCTTGATTTTAATTCGTCCCCATCAGTACGTTAAGAATTTCTTCATATTCTTACCTCTGTTCTTTGCAGGACAAATCTTAAACCCTGCACTGGCGATAAATGCTCTATTAGCGTTTATCGCTTTTTCATTTTCAGCCAGTGCGATTTACATCTTAAATGACTATTATGATATTGCAGAAGATCGACTCCACCCTAAAAAGAAAAATCGTCCTTTAGCCTCTGGGGCACTCTCAAAAAAAACCGCTATTTTGTTAATGCTTCTTTTGGCAGCCAGTGGTATTTACTTAATGTTTACAGTCTCTACACAGGCAATGGTTATTTTAACCGGGTATATCCTGTTAAACATTGCCTACAGTTTTTATCTTAAACATGTTGCCATACTGGATATCTCTATTATTGCTATAGGGTTCGTCTTGCGGCTTTTTGTAGGCGCCGCCGCGACCGGCATCTACCTTTCCATGTGGATTGTGATTATGACTTTTTTGCTGGCTCTGTTTCTCGCCTTGGCCAAACGTCGTGATGATGTATTGCTATTTCTGGATACCGGTAAAAGAATGCGCAAGGTCATTGATGGCTATAATATCCAGTTTATTGATACTGCCATGATGATTATGGCCTCAGTTGTTATAGTGGCTTATATCAGTTACACCACTTCACCGGAAGTGGTCCAGCGACTCCACAATGAACACCTCTATTTAACCGCACTCTTTGTGATAATAGGCATTATGCGTTATATGCAAATATCATTTGTAAAACAGGACAGTGGCTCGCCGACCAAAATTATTCTTAAAGATATTTTTATACAGCTAACCCTGGTATCGTGGGTCGTCGCCTTTGCCTGGATTCTGTATTCATGATCGCCCTCAAATACATCCTGTTTGCTATCATTGCCACTGGCTTTAACTTATTGTTTCAATATCTGAGTTTATTGGTTTATACAGATTTTGGCAGTTTATACCTGGCGATGTTTTTAGGTACCTTAGTGGGTCTGGTTTGTAAATATATCCTGGATAAGAAATTTATTTTTTACCATACGCCAAAAAGCAAAGCCCATGACCTAAAAAAGTTTATGGCCTATACGGTGACCGGTATTTTTACGACGGTCATTTTTTGGGGGACAGAAATTGAAT
>CAIOMN010000205.1 GCA_903859415.1 uncultured Methylococcaceae bacterium | reverse complement strand
TCTTATCTCCCGCATACGGCATTCAGTTGGATTTAAAACAACACCTCGCTCTGTGACAATTGCAGAAATGAATTCAGCGGGGGTTACATCAAAAACAGGATTCCAGGCGCTCACTAAAGAACCTGCTGTATTATAACAAGTCGGTAGTAACTCATTGGAGTGTCGATGCTCAATCTCTATGTGTTCACCCGTCTCAATAGTCCAGTCAATGGTGGTGGTGGGTGCGACCACCATCAACTTAACGCCGTGCTGTTTCGCCAGTATTGCCAACGAGTAAGTGCCTACTTTATTCGCGGTATCGCCATTCGCAGAAATTCGGTCGGCGCCCACAATGATCCAGTCTATCGCGCCTGATTTCATTAACCAAGCGGCCGCAGAATCCGCTAACAACGTTACGGGAATATGATCTTGAGCCAACTCCCAAACGGTTAATCGTGCGCCTTGCAACCAAGGCCTGGTTTCGCCTGCATAAACGTTTAAAGGTTGCCGACTCACAGCACTGCGAATAACCCCCAAGGCAGTACCATAACCGCCTGTTGCTAAAGCGCCCGCATTACAATGGGTCATCACGCCCTTGGCCGCAGCTAATAAATCAGCACCTAACTCACCCATTCGCCTATTCGCAATAATATCATCGGCATGAATCTTCTCAGCACACGCCACACAAGCCACCACCAGATTCTCTGAGGTTTGGGCTAAAACAGCTTCCATCTGTGCCAACGCCCAAAATAAATTAACAGCCGTTGGCCGGGACTTCGCTAATAAAGCGATGTCTTCGGCGACTTTCTGCTGCCAATCGTCAGTCGCGTTTAAATAATGTTGACTAACCGATAGCGCTACCCCATATGCGGCAGCAATTCCAATAGCCGGTGCGCCCCGTACGCGCATTGTCACTATGGCTTCGGCAACGCCCTTGGCATCATGATACGCATCATAGCTTAATGTGTCCGGCAATTGCCGTTGATCGAGTACCCTTAAATACGTACCCATCCATTGAAGCGCTTGCACCGTCTCGTTATTTTGATCTGTCATTATTTAATAAAACCCGATGGTAAAAGTTATAATTCTCTGCATTATCTTTGATATTGGAGCCACACATGATCGTCGACACCCTTATTCATGCGCGTTGGATTATACCTGTTGAGCCTGAATCCGTAACCTATGAGCACCATACTCTAGTCATTAATAAAGGGAAAATTATTGACTTATTACCCACACCCGAAGCCAAGCGAAAATACACCGGAACAAACACTGAACAGTTAGACAATCATGCTTTGCTACCGGGATTAATCAACTGCCACACCCACGCGGCAATGACTTTATTTCGCGGTATCGCCGATGATTTACCGCTCATGGACTGGTTACAAAATCATATCTGGCCACTAGAACAAAAATGGCTTAGTACTGAATTTGTTAAAGATGGTACTGATCTTGCCATCGCTGAAATGATTCTGGGGGGAACTACCTGCTTTAATGATATGTATTTCTTCCCAGACATTACTGCAGAACAAGTTTTACAGCATGGCATACGCGCCAAAGTTGGTTTAATTGTCATTGACTTCCCGTCCGCCTGGGCAAAAAATAGCGATGAATATATCACTAAAGGTCTTGCATTAAACAAGCAACTCCATAATTCTAGCTTGTGCTCAACAGCGTTTGCACCACATGCACCCTATACGGTATCCAATGAAGCCTTTCAAAAAATTAAAGTGTTGGCTGGTGAATTAAATATACCCATACATATTCATGTTCATGAAACCGCCCAAGAAGTTGAGCAATCACTAGCACAATTTGGACAACGCCCATTAAAACGATTACATGACTTAGGATTAATCATGCCGTCCCTAATCGCTGTGCATATGACCCAATTAACCGACGAAGAAATTCAGTTCCTAGCCAACTCGGGATCTCATATTGTACATTGCCCAGAATCTAATTTAAAACTGGCTAGCGGCTTTAGCCCTATCGCCAAATGCTTAAACGCAGGTATCAATGTCGCGTTAGGCACTGATAGTGCCGCCAGTAATAATGACTTAGATATGTTCGGTGAAATGCGAACTGCTGCCCTCTTAGGTAAAGCAGTTGCTGGCGATGCAAGTGCAATTCCAGCAATGACAGCGTTACGTATGGCCACTATTAATGGCGCCAAAGCCTTAGGTTTAGATGATTATTGCGGATCACTTAGCCTTGGTAAAGCCGCAGATGTCATTGCTATTGATTTGAGCGCACTGGAAACCCAACCCATCTATTGTCCCGTTTCACAAATAGTCTATGCAGCGAGTCGTCAACAGGTCACTGACGTATGGGTGTCGGGTAAATGCCTATTGAATAAACGCGAACTAACCACCTTTAATACTGTTGACTTGAAGAAAAGAACAGCCCTATGGCAGCAACGTCTGATAAAAATTTAGGTCCTTATTGTCGCCAAGGTAAGCTACAAGTGTTATAGTCTGGGTATAAAACTGTTGAGCGACTATTTGCATCGTTAAACTCGCTCAGATAGAATATAAAGAACCTATTCTTGCCAACATAGGCAGAATATCTCAACATGTAGTCTCTTTTTAAAGCTGGAACAGCGTGATTAATATGAATAAACTTTTGCAAGCTATCATTTCTATCTTCAAGAAATCTTATGGTTCACTTCCTGAACAGGCCTCACAGAAAACGACCACAACAAAACCAGCTATTAAACCCAATACAGTTAGTGAACCACAGGTTAAGGCGGCGGTGGTACAAGAGCCAAAGGTTAAAGTGTCGACAGAAACTCAAGCAAAAGCAGAACCCGCTATAGAAGCCGTAGTTAAAACCCCAACTGTCCAAGTATCTAAAATCACTACAGACAACCTCCCCCAAGATTCAATACAAAGACGTCACGCGCTTTCTCAACTGCACAATATTATTGAAACAATTAAAGGCCCACGCCCAACTGACTCTATTCAAAGCCGACATTACGATGCATTAGTTAACAGCCTAATTACAAAAGCCTTAACTGATAAATTAGCTCTTGATAATCTACATAAAAGCTATGAAAGCCTTCCAAAGACCCTAGCACAAGCCGCTTTTAAACCCACTCCTCATATTCAAGAAACTGTAGTTCAAGTCGAAGAGTCGACTATAACGCATGCAGCTGCTGTCAAAACACAGACTGAATCTGTTATTTCTTTACCTCCGACTGACTCGATTTTGCGTCGTCATTACGATACATTGATAAACAATGAACTTAACCGACTTTTAGAGGAACAATAATTAATTTCGGTGCATCATAGGATAGTGTAACAATGAGCTATCCTATGATAGGACTAATAAAACGCTTAATGAACACAAAGAGCGTTTTAGCTATAGAGATTTAGATTTTATTTTTACACAGCGTGAGCATTGATAAACAGTTATTAACTTCCCCTGTTTAACGTCAAACTGCTTCTCTTTGAGGATTTTCCATTTATGGAAACCGAACTGGCAGAGAGATTTTCCTTTATGCCTATCAGCAACAGAGATTTTCTTAAACTGAACAACTTCGCCCATAGTTATAAATTTTTCATTATTTTTTAGCAATCGTTTGCCACGCGACTAGCCATGTTTGATTCAAATAAGCATCTGCTCTTTTGCCCAAAGCACCATTAAGTATAGAAGATAAGGTATGAGTTATCACACCAAAAAAATAAGCATTAATCAATTGAGGGTCTATATCCCGTATTTCTCCGTTTCGAATGCCGGACTGAATAATTTTAAAAATTTTTACAAAAGCTGCCGTATCTAAAATCGGCTTTTGTTCCGGCAAAAACTCATGAAGCTTTATAAAAAATAAAAAGCGAATCACATCCGGTGCTTCATCAGTTAATCTAAAAAGCAAGTCCGTAATTCCCCTTAATTGATCAGACGACTTTAGATTTTTGCGCCTGATTTCATCGATAGAAATACTTAAACTATCAAAGATACTGACATATAACTCCTCTGCCATCATTTGTTTATCTTTAAAATGATGATAGATAAGGCTTGTATTTTGCAAACTCAATAGTTCTGCAATATCAATTAATGATGTTTTAAAATAGCCTTTGCTTGTAAATAACTTTAAAGCCGCTAATAAAATCTCGTCTTTCGTTACTGCTCTCACTTGTATACTTTCTTCTCTTTCCTGATCCATTTGTGTTATGCCGCAGCGTTTCAATACACTGTATCTATTAGTGTTAAAAAAATGGCTTACTGAAAAGTTCACTCAACTATCAAGGATACCCTCCTGTCGAATAAACCCGAATTGAAACCAAAAAGTCCAGAGCGGTTAATATAAAAACACCGCTAGCTCATATGATAATTATTGTTCTTTAATAACGACTAAAGCGGCATTTAAGTAACTCATCATTGACCATAAAGTAAGTACAGAAGCCACATATAACAGAACATAACCCATCATATTAATTGGCAATCCAAATAAGTCCTCACGGTATAACAAAAAACCAATAGCCAACATTTGCGCTGTCGTTTTCCATTTACCTAATTGAGAAACCTTCACTTTTGCCCGCTGACCAATTTCAGCCATCCATTCTCTTAAGGAGGCAATCGTAATCTCACGACCAATAATAACCGCTGCAGGAATTGCTAAATAAACTGACCCCTGCTGTTGAACAATTAAAACCAGCACGATCGCCACCATAAGCTTATCAGCGACTGGGTCTAAAAAAGCCCCAAAAGGCGTTTCCAATTGTAATTTTCTAGCTAAGTAACCATCCAGCCAGTCTGTCACACCCGCCATAAAAAAGATCAACGTGCAGACAACATTAGAATACTGCCAAGGTAAATAAAAAACCACGGCTAATAAAGGAATTAACGCGATTCTTAGCAATGTAAGGTTTGTAGGTATATTAAATTGAATCGCCATCTTGATGATGAAATAGTTCGTAAATTCGCTCTGCCAACTGCCGACTTATGCCGTCTACGCTGCAAAGTGCATCTACGCCTGCGCATCTAATGCCCTGCAGCCCCCCAAACTGTTTTAATAATAACTGCCGTCGCTTAGCCCCTAATCCAGAAATACCTTCCAATATGGATTGCTTTGAGGCCTTACCACGACGAGCTCTATGTCCTGTAATTGCAAACCGATGAGCTTCATCACGAATATGCTGAATCAACAGCAAACCACTAGCGCTCGGTACAATATCCAAAGGCTGCTCCTGATCAACTAAAATCAGTTTTTCCATGCCAGGCTTTCTATCGGGTCCCTTCGAAACGCCGACTATCATAACATTGTTTATCTCCAATTCAGCTAATGCCTTTTGCGCTTCACGCACCTGACCTTTGCCTCCGTCAATAAATAATATGTCTGGCGCCACATGTTCACCTTGTTTGAGCCGCTTAAAGCGTCGAAATACAGCCTGATAAATCGCCGCGTAATCATCACCACCAGTAATATTAGTAATATTAAATCGTCGATACGCAGATTTAACGGGCCCCTCCCTATCAAAAACCACGCATGATGCAACTGTTTGGTCACCTTGCGTATGACTAATATCAAAACATTCCAAGCGCTTAGGCACCTCAATACAACCTAACTCCTCTTGTAAACTCAAGAAACGAGCATAAACACCCTGTTTATCCGCTAATTTACTGAGTAATGAGTTTTCAGCGTTAGTAGTAGCCATTTGAAGCCATTTTAAACGCTCCCCCCTAACATTAGCAGAGATAACAACTGAATGTTTTGCCTCACTAGATAATACTTCAACTAACAAAGGTACTTCTTCCAGCTCATGACTGACGATCAATTCATAAGGAATTGGCTTATCAAGGTAATATTGGGGAATAAACGCTTGTATAATTAAAGCAGGATCTTGCTCACTATTAATTCCCGGAAAAAAAACTTTGTTACCTAAATGCTGCCCATTACGAATAAAAAATACTTGTACACAAGCTATATTTCCTTTGCTGGCACAAGCAATAATATCCACATCACCCTTCTCTCCAGAAACAAAATACTTTTCTAGCACAGAGCGCAACTTTGTAATTTGATCTCTATAACCCGCTGCTTCTTCAAAATTAAGTTTAGCAGAAGCCTGCTCCATCTTAACAATTAACTGATCAATCAACAAACTGCCTTTTCCTTCCAGAAACATCACTGTGCTTTCTACATCTAAGGCATATCTGGATTTATCAATAAATCCGACACAAGGTGCAGTGCACCTTTCGATTTGAAACTGCAAACAAGGTCGGGTACGATTATTATAAATTACATCCTCACATTGACGAACTGGAAACAAACGCTGTAATAGCTTTAAACTTTCTTTAACTGCACCAGAGCTAGGATAAGGCCCAAAGTAGCGGCCTTTTTTACGTTTCGCTCCGCGATGATAGGTGATTTGAGGAAAATCATGTTCATTAGACAAAAACACATAAGGAAATGAACGATCATCTCGTAAACAGATATTATAACGAGGTTTGTGCAACTTGATTTGCTGAGACTCAAGTAATAATGCTTCGCCTTCAGTATGGGTTACCGTTACTTCAATAGCGGTTACCTTAGCGACCATCACTTGCTGCTTTATTGAAGCACTTTGCGTTTTAAAATAGCTAGATACGCGATTTTTAAGATTCTTTGCTTTACCAATATAAATAATTTCGCCCTTATCACTTAGCATCTTATATATACCAGGGCGCGATGTTAAATTCTTTAAAAATGACGCTATATTAAAATCATTGACAGATTCTTCAAGAACCACGATTTATCCCGAATAACATTCAAAACGCCTCAACATATCACAATAATTTCATTTGACAAGCTTGATGGTTATAAACTATTCTTAAATTACACTTGATATTTGTAACATTTCTAATTTTTCACATTACTTTTGGTATTTTCCATGAAACTCTCACGTAAATCGAGCCTTAAAGCCTGTTTCGCTATAACTGTTGCTGCTTTTTGTTTTTCTGCACACGCTGAAGTTGATGTCGATGCAGCTAAAGCTTTAGCTAAAGAAAACGGTTGTTTTAGATGCCATGGCACTGATAAAGACAAAGATGGCCCAGCTTGGAACAAAGTATCGGCAAAATATAAAGGCGACGCTAAAGCACAAGAAAAACTCTTGCAACATCTTGCTTCTGGAAAAAACGTCAAATTTGCTGATGGGCATGAAGAAGCACACACAATCTTGAAGGCAGAAGATCCTAAAGCCGCTAGCAATCTAGTTGATTTCATACTTTCTTTAAAATAACTGACCCAGTTGTGGTGACTGAATGACACTGGGGATCCAGATTTTCATTTCACCACATACAAAGATTAGCTGCGTGAAAACGATGTAGCTCTTAAACCTTGCAGGAACTTTAATACTAATGAACACATTAATTAAAATAATCATGCTGTGCGGGCTCCTCGTTGGATCTGCCTATGCTGAAAATACCACGACGACTACTGCTAAATCACCTGCTCAAGCATTGGACAGAGATTCAGTGTGTACCACTTGCCATGATGAGAATGAAGCCAAACCCATTCTATCTATTTATCAAACCGCGCACGGCAACAAGGCGGATTCTCGGACACCCTCATGCCAATCTTGTCATGGTCAAAGTGAGAAACACCTAAGCAGTAAAAGTTCCGCACCGGACGTCATTTTTGGTGCAAAAACAACAGGAGCTTTTTCACCCAATCAAGCTAAAGAGCAAAACACAGCCTGTTTATCTTGTCACGAAAAAGACCCAACCCGCACGCATTGGCAAGGGGGAGCTCACCAGGCAGCCGATTTAGCTTGTACTTCATGCCATGTTGTTCATAATGCACATGATAAAGTACGCGAAAAAATAACCCAAAAAGATGTATGCTTTACTTGCCATAAGGACCAAAAGAACCAGGCAAACAAGTTTTCACATCATCCGATTCCTGAAGGCAAAATTGCCTGTTCAGATTGCCATAATCCACACGGCTCTGCAGGTCCAAAATTACTTGTAAAAAGTACCGTGACCGAAACTTGCTATACATGTCATGCAGAAAAACGCGGCCCCCTCTTATGGGAACATCAGCCAGTGACTGAAGATTGTACTAACTGCCACACACCCCATGGCTCTAACGTGACTCCTTTATTAAAATCACGTCCACCGTTCTTGTGTGATGAATGTCACGATGGTCCACATGCGAGTAAAAGTCCAGTTGCTGAAAATGCTGCGGGGACACAGGGTGGATATACTGGCGCTAATCCAAGCAGCAGCTATACAGGTCGTGCCTGTATGAATTGCCACAGTATGGTGCATGGATCAAATGATCCAGCTGGCGCCCTATTGCAACGCTAACCCACATCGGAGACAGTCATGAAAATTCGTAAAGAAGAAATGAAAGTCAGTATCATGGCGTTAGCTATACGCTGCGCATTATTGGCAACTACCACACTCCCTTTTGGGGCTTATGCAATCGCCGATGATTCGACTGATGAGCTGACAAAACCCTCAAATACGGTTAATTTCGGGGCGTTGTATGCTGATCAATCGTCTGCCAGATTTGGTCAATATAATGGCTTGAATAGCCAGGGTGCCTATGGCTTAGGAGGCTTTGATATCCGGGGCGGTAACGGCTACGATCAAAATAGCGGTAGCGGACTTCGCTGGAAGTTAGGCGGCTCTAACCTTGGAACAACGTCTAGAGAGCTCGATGGCTCTGCCAGCGATCAAGGTAAATGGAAAATCAATCTTGGCTATGATGAATTGCAACACAACATCACTAATAGCTACCAAACACCCTTGCAAGGCAATCCAGGTGATAATAATTTCACCTTGCCATCAAACTTTGGTTCAATCAATACGGCGTCACCTAATGGTGGAACGAGAAGCTTAACACCGACTCAATCTTCTGACTTTCAGGGTGTAAACGAATCAGTCAATCGCAAAACGGGTTCGTTTAGCACGACTTATACCTTTAACCCACAATTTAGTGCTCAGATTGATTATAAACATTTAGATCAATCGGGAGCCAAGCTCATTGGTACGGGTTCGCAAGGTGGTATCGGTTTGATTGGAGGCTCTACGGGTAAAGCTGAGGGCAACATGATCATTTTAAACCCCACTAGCTATCAAACGGATAACGTCAATGCTGCCTTGAATTGGAAAGGCGACAAAGGACATTTAACAGGTGGATATTACGGATCAATTTTTCATGATGACTATAATAGCTTAAGCTGGCAAAGCCCAATGGCATCTGGTGCGAGCAAGTGTATTGGTGTTAACTGCTATTCCAATAACACTATGAGCACTGCACCCAGCAACAGCTTGCATCAGGCGAATCTGACTGGTGGCTATAACTTCGGCTATGACACCAAAATAGCCGGTGGTTTTTCTTATGGTTATAACCAGCAGAACTCCAGCTTTGCACCGACCTTAATTCCTCAAGCCAGTGTCAGTGGGGGTGCCTATAATATGATGGCGGCCAATGGCCTAAGCACTTCGTCGCTGAACGGTGTGGTAGAAACCAAACATGGGGATATTAAACTCACCAACCAAAGCATCAAAGATCTTACCTTGACCGCTGGTTATAAAATCAACGAACGTGATAACAACACCGACTCGAATACCTATAAATATTACAATATCGCTCAAACTCCAGGAAGCGCTTCTTATTATACTGGAATCAACACACCCTACAGCAACCGTAAGATGCAATATGAAGCAACAGCCGCTTATCGCATCACCAATGCTCAAAATGTAAATTTTGGTTATGAACACGAAAGTATTAAACGTTGGTGTAATGGTGTAGTCGGTGGAGCGCAATGTGTTTCGAGCCCAGCCAGTAATGAAGATAAGATGAATTTGGCCTACCGGTTAAAAGCACTTGATAACGTCAACTTTAATGCAGGTTATACCTATGCTAACCGTCGGGCTGATAACGACCCAAGTTTCTTGGCGAATGCAGGAAACTACGCATCAACCACTGCGGTCTCTAGCTCAGCGCTTAATGCCGGAAACTATCTCGGCTACATCGCTTATCCCTACGCTAACCGCAACCAGAATATAGGTAAAGCGGGCGTTAATTGGCAAGTCACCCAAAAATTAGATGTAGGTGCCAATGGTCGTTATACCTATGATACCTACGATGCAAAACTGGGTGTACAAAATGGTCAAGCGGCGGGGGTCAATGTGGATACGACCTATAACTATGCAGAAAA
Source organism: uncultured Methylococcaceae bacterium (assembly GCA_903859415.1). Classification (GTDB taxonomy): domain Bacteria; phylum Pseudomonadota; class Gammaproteobacteria; order Methylococcales; family Methylomonadaceae; genus Methylobacter_C. Next base: position 1,155 of record CAIOMN010000205.1, on the reverse strand, counting down.
CAGTAATGTATCCGCCTATTGGAACTGGCAAAACGGACAAAGAAATTTGCGTAATGGCGCAAGTAATAATGGTGCATCACAAATAGTAGCCCCTACAAGTATCTGGACTAATCGACTCAATGACAATAGCAATACATTGGGTATAATGACTCGCCGTGGTGGTTTGTTCAACGGAAAGTTAGATCTGATTGGTGATTTATCGTATTCCTTGAATACCACTAGCTATTCAACCCAAGTGCCTTATGCAACTTGTGGGACCTCAACAACCCTTACTTGTGGCGCGTTGTCACCCATTAAGAATGAGATGTGGAGTTTAAAGTTAACCAGCAATTATCAGCTCTACAAAAATGGTAAATTGTCTTTAACTTATATGTATCAAAAGTTAAACAGCAATGACTATTATTACAATGGTCAACAGACTGGTTATACACCCAGCGCTTTAATGCCAACCAACTTACAAATGCAAAATTATGCAATCAATGTAATTGGCTTGACTTACAACCATAGCTTTTAATGAAAATATCCATCTTAAAGACAATATTTTAAGAATGAAATAAACTCTTGGCCCAGTAAAAGCAGACTCAATGGTTTGCTTTTACTGGGCTTTTTAAGCTACACCCAGCTAGACTAAACCTTCGTTCTAACCAATTTATAAACAACCAGCCCCGTTCCAACAATCAAATTAAGATTGCTTATTTTTGAAAATTTTAATAGCCTTACATTTGCATAGCAATTTATAACTGTTTTTTCAAACAAAACTTTATTTAAAAAATAACTTAACTATATTAATTCTCATAACCCTGAGAGTAGAAAATGATTAATCTAAGACATGAATTAACTTTAGGTCACCTGTCTTTGACAAACAGGGTTTTGTTTTCTGGGTTCTTGATCGTTATAGGTATAGGCCTACTCATGTCAGGACTCCAAATCCTGCTGACCCATGGAATGGCTGACGGAGAACCCGGCCTATCGAAAAAGGATATTGTTTATAGCTTTTATGGAAATCGCTCGGGCTCTAAACTAGAAACAGCGCTTAATGGAAAGATGAAAAGCAAAGCTCCTCAAGAAGTTAATGATATGCTGATTCGATGGGCGCATGACGGTGCACCCAAGGCGGAATGGGATAATAAAATTGGTGCTGCTGTTGAAAAGCAT
>CAIOMN010000204.1 GCA_903859415.1 uncultured Methylococcaceae bacterium | reverse complement strand
TTAACAGTTGCGGATTGTCCTCTTCGACTTTTTTCTTCCCCCGGGCGGAGACATCACTGATACAACGAATACCCGTGCGAAATTCGTTTATCCCCAACTCCACAGTATGTCGATTCCAACCTAGCACGTCCTCGGCTTTACGCGACTTACCATCCAGTAAGGTTTGCACAACATCACCCATCGCCTGACGTCGATATTCGTTGGGAATTTGTTTCACCAAGCGGGTGATCAATTCGGAAAGCTCTTCTGTAAATGGGACTGACGGGGCAATCACTTCTTTAATCTCTGTTGGTCTGGGTTATTCGCAATATCCACCATTATGACGGGATTTTAATGTCTGCGGTATCCCTAAGCAAATAATAAAACCTGAAAGCCATTTTAAGATACCTTAACAAAGGCTTTTAACGTTAATAACCCACTTATTGATATCTAAATCAGGCGTTTTGATATTAATAAGGAGCTTTTACATATCAATAGGGTGCTTTTAGATACCAATAAGGCCCTTTTAGATATTAAAGTAACCCTTATATATTTCTAAAACCCCCGATTTAATACTACAAGCAGACTTATTGATATCAATTCCCTCCTTTTAGGTATCAAAAACTGTCAATTTAATACATAAAACCGGGTTATTGATATCATTACCGCTCATCAAGGCATCAAAAAACCCCTTATTGACGCAAAAACCTCCCGTTTTAATATCAAAAACTACCTTATTAATACCTTAAGCGGCTTTTAACAGACATTCAGCACCTACTAATACTCGGAATTAGCGAAAATTGAAACTCAAAATTTCGATATGTGACCTTAGAAATCCTATAAAATGTAGCATTGTCTTTGTATTTATGAACCAATTAATATGTTTAATCTTATAACTGCTGTAAATGGAAAACTTGATGTCCCTTTAATCCGGGAGTGGACTGTACAGCTTTATAAAATCGCTTTTTTATGATGACTTTATATGTGCCGTTAGATGAGCAGCTTGGTTATTTTTATCGGCAAGCCTGTGATATTGAACTACAGGCATTCAAACCGGGTAACGTGAGTATTTATGCAGATGGGCATGATATGACGGTTGCTGATTTTAGATTGAGTGCAGAGGTAAGTGCAGTACCTTTATGTAATCCTAATTATACGTTAGGTGAAAAGATATTTTATGCAGTCAAAGCGACGCGTGAGGCTGTTGCATGTAATACAAATTTAGGTATTATTCTTTTATGTGCACCCTTAATTCAGGCCACCGTTGATAGAAAACCGGATTGTACCTTAAGGCAATCGTTACAGCGTGTTTTAACGACAACTACAATTGAAGATGCTGAATGGGTTTTTAAGGCGATTGTTTTGGCATCACCGGGTGGATTGGGTAATTCTGACACACAGGATGTGTCCGGGAAACCCTCGGAAAACCTGGCTGAGGCCATGAGATTAGCAAGCTCCAGGGATAGAATTGCCCTTCAATACATTACTATATATCAAGATATTTTTGATTTTGCGATCTTGATCTATTACAATGCAATGAGAAAATGGGGTAAGCAGGATTGGGCTGCTGTTTCCGTTTATGTTGGTTTGTTATGCCAATTTCCTGATAGTCACATTGAAAGAAAATATGGCAGTCAGTATACTGAAATGGTAGCAAAGATGATGACTTCTCTTTCAGAAGAGATGTCCAGTGTTGAAAGGCCAGAACAGGTGTTACCGTCGTTTTATAGTGTAGATAAAGCACTTAAAGCAAAGCACTTAAATCCGGGGACTATGGCGGATTTAACGGTAGCCACGGTTTTTACAGTATTTTTAGAAGATATTATTCAAATTAAGTCTTCGTATAAAAATCTTCCGACTTAATTGTTGGTAGTAATTAAAAACTCGATATTATAAACTCGAATTTTTTCATTTTTTTTAATTAGGAACTTTAAACATGGCAAAAATTAACAACTTGCGCGTAGGCGAATCTTTAGTAGGCGAAGGCAACGAAATCGCTCATATCGATTTAATCATTGGACCACGTGGTTCAGCTGCTGAAACTGCGTTCGCAACTGCTTTAACTAACAACAAAGACGGTTTTTCAACTTTATTAGCGGTTGTTGCTCCTAACTTATTAGTTAAACCAGCTACTATTTTATTCAATAAAGTAACTATCAAAGGTGCTAAACAAGCTGTTCAAATGTTTGGTCCAGCACAACGTGCGGTTGCTTTAGCGGTTGCTGATTCAGTTGAAGACGGTACTATCCCAGCTGACGAAGCTGATGATTTATTCATCTCTGTTGGTGTATTCATTCACTGGCAAGCTGAAGACGATGCGTTAATTGAAAAATTCAATTACCAAGCTACTAGAGAAGCTTTACAACGCGCTGTAGCAGGTACTCCAACTGCTGCTGAAGTTGTTGCTGCTAAGTCTTCTGCAAAACACCCATTCGCACCAAACGTAGCGGGTTAATTTGATTGCATAATGCTTTAGGGCATCCTGTTTCAAATACTAAAAATACCTCAGCTTGCTGAGGTATTTTTTTGTCTATAGTTTTTCAATTGTTTCTCTGTTGATTTCGCCAGAGTGTAATGCGCTCGCTATCAGTGCCTGTTGTACACCTATCTGTTTTAGAGCTAATAAATCACTTCCATTTCTTATGCCTCCGGCAGCAATAAAGTTCTTATGAGGATACTTTTCACAATACTCCTTCAGCTTGATTAAGTCAGGGCCTTGTGCGCTTCCCACCCGATTTAAGGTCATGATGATAATCGATTCAGGCCATAGTGAAGGCTTAAGGAAAATGTTTTTGGCCCCTAGTGCTTCAGACTTGGAATAATCCAGAGATAGGATAAAGTGCTTGTTGAAAGCTTCAAGTTCGAAGATGTCTTCCTCTCTGTAACACTCGCTGCCTAATACAGGTAAACAATTCTTAGGGTATTGTGTCGGGCGTTGAAAACCCTTATCTATCCAGAATTGTAGGTGTGGAAAAGTAGTCAATACGTCCTTGATTAAGTCGTTATGATTGCCTTGTAACGTGATGGCGTTTAAATCGGCGATATAGAAGGTATCAAAATCATAAAGGCGCAGAAATGACTCAATTACTTTGTAGATATTTGATGATTGGCATAGTGGGCTACTAATCGGTTGGTAATGATTGCGCTGACCTTGCCTGGCATGCACTACAACGCCCTCTTTTAAATCAATAACGGGAATAATTTTCATCGTTAAAGCTGGATTTAATATTCTGATGTTAAAATGAGTTTATGAGAATTTTAGTATTTGAGTATATCACTGGTGGAGGCTTTAATAATCAGGAACTTCCTGCTTCTATGGCAAGTGAAGGAATACTAATGTTACAGGCATTGCTGGATGATTTAAGAGAAGTAATGATTCATAGGTGTGATCCGCCTATATCCGTTTTGGTTATGATGGATGAGCGGATTAAAGACACGATTAACGCACAAGGATTTGAGCAATGTATTATTTCCCAAGCTCAAAATACTGATGATGAATTTATACGATTAATGCAGCAGTGTGATGCTGTGTGGCCAATTGCGCCTGAATCGGATGGTATTTTACAAGACCTTTGTGCTGCTGTTGAAGCGACAGGTAAGAGATTGTTAACATCTCCTGCCAGTGCCGTTCGGATTGCTGGAAATAAATTTAATACCTATCAATTGCTTATGCAGCAAGGCATTGCTACTGTACCAACACAAATGTATAGCGATTTTGAATGGGACGGACATTTGCAATGGATAGTTAAGCCGGTTGATGGTGTGGGTTGTGGAGACAGTTATATTTTATCCGAACCAGAAGATTTTAAGCAGATGTCTTCAAGAAAAGGTAGTTATATTATTCAGCCTCATCTGCAAGGTAAAAAAACCAGTCTATCCTGTATTTTTAAAGAAGGGAGAGGCTGGTTATTGTGCGTCAATAATCAGCATTTTGAGATTATCGATCAGCAATATCATCTGGTGAACATAATAGTTAATCATGATATAAAGTCAGAAATCTATGATTCTCTCGTTGCTAAGATCGCAGAAGCCATGCCTGACTTATGGGGTTATGTAGGCATTGATTTAATAGAAACTCCAGAACAAATCCTGGTGTTAGAAATAAATCCTCGATTGACGACTTCTTTTGCAGGTATTAAAGCAGCATTAGGTATCAATGTGGCCGAAAATATACTGCGATTATTAAAAGATGAGCCAGCCATTCAGTTCGATTGTAACCAGCCTATAACTATTGCAGTGAAATATGAAGCAAATTAACACGATAGGTTGGGATATAGGTGGCGCTCATGTGAAGGCGGCTGTGCTTAATTTAGATGCTGAAGTGGTTGCTGTTTATCAAGAGCCATGCCCCCTATGGAAAGGCTTGGATCAGTTGCAAGTAGCTGTACATAACATCCAGCAAAAGATTGGGATTTTGGATTATTGTCATGTAATTACTATGACCGGGGAGTTGGTTGATTTTTTTGAAGATCGAAATGACGGTGTAAAGCAAATTATAGCAACTATGCTGTCCTTGTTATCTCCAAGACGCTGTTTATTCTATGCAGGAGAAGCTGGTTTTTTAGAGGATAGTCAAATTAATGCAGCGCATTATCAAATGATTGCATCTGCTAATTGGTTGGCAGGTGCTTCTGTTGCAGCTCAAAAAAAGTGTGATGGTCTTTTTATTGATATAGGTAGTACGACCACCGATATTCTTTTGTTCAGGGAAGGTCAAGTTCAGGCCGAAGGTTATACGGATTATCAGCGCTTAATATCGCAAGAGCTAATTTATACCGGTATTATTAGAACTGCGGTCATGGCCGTTGCTCAGTCAGCTGTCGATCAAAATCAAGTTATTGGCATCATGGCAGAGTATTTTGCAACGATGGCTGATGTTTATCGGGTCACTGAAGAGCTGGATGAGAGGCATGATCAATCGGAGTCGGCTGATGGTGCTGAAAAAACTAAAATAGCCAGTGCCAGGCGCTTATCACGCATGATAGGGAGTGATTTTTATCCTGAAGAATTACCCCGTTGGAGATTGTTTGCCGAAAATATTCGTGCTCAACAATTACAAAAAATACAACAGGCTTGTGAGTATCGACTTCAGGGTATAGACTTTTCTAAGTCCTATCCTCTAATAGGGGCTGGGGTTGGGCGATTTTTAGTTAGGCAAATTGCTCAAACTTTAGGGGTTACTTATATTGATTTTACTGAGTTATTCCAACAGGTTGCCAGCCCAATAGGCTTAACTATTGCTGATTGCGCTCCTGCTGTTGCAGTCGCTTGGATGTATCGAGATAAATAATGACTAACTGTTTTAAGCTGTATTTTTGATGACTACTCCAGACAACTCAATTGAGTCAAATAATCCGGTTACGCCTGTACCTGAGAAAGTTGCGGCTAAACCTAGAAAGAGGGCTGCGCCTAAAGTTGTTTCTGATCCTAGTCAAAATCCTAAACCCAAGCCAAATCCAAAGCCAAGAGCGAAATCAACGAGGAAGCCATCAAAGAAAAAGGCGTCTAAATTACCCGTTGTTAGTATTAAACATCGGCTTATGTGGAATAGTTTAGAAGTTCTTGGTTTTTCGATTGCTGCAGTTTCAGCGATTATGGTGCTGTTAGGTTATTCGGCGAAAGTATTTTCAGGTACGAGCTTTTTAACTAGTTTGTTGCCTTTTGCAGTTGGAATATTAGCATTAATTATTGCGACAGCAGGCTTTTTAATAGGTTGGTGGACATTAAGAAAATGGTTAAAGTCCAAGTATCTGTTTTTACCGGCAATATTGTCAGTTAGTCTGTCTTTGGTAATAGGATGGTTTTCAATACAAGATCAGTTTGCATTGGCACGAGGACATTTTCGGACATTACTAGGAGGTAAACAAGAAGCCGGACGGGCGACTCTTGCTCATCAAGTCTATGCTGCTTATCGTCGTTATGATCAGGAGCAATTGCAAAAAATACTGAAGCGTGCAGAAATTTACAACTCAGCTATTATTGAAGCGGCTGAACAGTTTGAAATTGACCCTAATCTATTGCAAGGGGTTGCTGCAACGGAGTCCTCTTTTTTGCCTCGTGATAGTGCTGATGGGGGTAAAGGGTTATTTCAAATTACTCAAGTACCCAAAGAAGTGATTGAACGTGCGGGCAAGAAACTTGAAGAACATCAGCTTTCGCTACAAAATCCGCGGCACAACGCATTTTTAGCGGCGGCAACATTAAAGTATTATCTGGAACAAATGAACGGTGATTTGTTTTTAGGGTTATTGGCTTACAATATAGGCCCTGCCAATGGGGGGCTTCGTTTTATTATGCAACAATATGGGGCAAGTGATTTTTTTACTATACAGCCTTATTTACAACAGTTGCCCCGTGATTATCCCATTCGGGTTTTGTCTTATTCGCTCGCGTTTAGGCTCTGGCAAAAGGATGGGGTATTACTTGCTTATGAGGAAGGAAAAAATGCCCAACATATCCAGCGTATTGGGATACCCGGCTTACTAATGGATTTTTGATGAACAAATACTGGTTTGGTGCTGTGTGCGGTTTACTGATGGGTTTTGTCAATATTGGTTTTGCAGATCAATTTACAATTCCGATTCAGCTGGATTATAGCCTGATTAAAAAAACCTTAATGAGCCAGCTTTATAAAGGGGTGGGCAATACTGCTGAGCTTTGGCATGATAAGCAAGGTTGTAGTTATTTAACCTTGTCGAACCCGGAAGTCAGTGGTCAGAATGGACAGATTAAGCTGCTGAATAATGTGCGGGCCCGTTTCGGAGCCGGCTTGGGTGGGGGGCAGTGCATTACCCTTATTGAGTGGGCGGGTATCCTCGAGACTTTGCAAATACCCACTATTAACGCCTCGCAATCCATGCTGAGTTTACCCGTTACTCAAGTGACAGCTACAGATTTAAGTGGAAGGTCCGTTAGTAATAATAAAATTCAGGATTTGATCAAGCGTTTTGTTGAGCCCAAATTGTCCTCTGCTAATGTTGATTTAAATGAATCAAGAGCAGATATTGAAACAACAGTGACAGGGTTTTTACCTAAAGTAAATGCCTATGAAGTTAAGCAGATGCTTAATACCTTAAAATTTATCAGTGCCAATGCCAATGATTCGGGTGTTGCCATTAAATTAGCATTTAATGCCCCCACTCAATTGGCGGTTAAGAAATCAGCCGCTCCTTTAAGTGAAGAAGAACAAAAGCAATGGCAAGCCAGTTGGCAAGATTGGGATGCATTTTTGACTAAAGCAATTCGACAGGCCTCAGAAGATGCCAAGTCACCCGAGCTGGGTGAAACGTTGACTGAGATCTTGCTGGAATCTCGCAGTGCTTTTCAGGAAGGTTTGAAGGAGCAGGGTAATAATAAAGAAGATCCGGTTCGGGTATTTTTTACTCATACTTGGGAAAGTTTGGCGCCGCAATTAAAAAAATTGGCTAGCGCATTGCCAGAAATACAAGGCTTACGTTATATGACTTTTATTGCCGCTACTGATGTGATTTATGAGCTTGAGAAAATCGGAGCACCTCTGGGGCTAGAAATTTCTTCAGAGGGGCTGCGAAAATTGGTACGCATTCTGATTGCTGGACAACAAGAGCATACAAAAAACAAATAAGTTAATTCTGCTATTGGTTTAGCACATTGTTGCAGAGTTTGGGTAGTTCCAGCGGTTTAGGAGGCGCTTGTGGTTTGCTTGGATGCTTTGCTTCTTCTGAAAACCACCAGGCTAGCCCCGAATCGCAACCGTTACCAACTGGTAATGGTTCTTGTCCCTGGCAGAATGCATTGCCGTTTGGGCATTTTAAGCGAACGTGAAAGTGATCTTCATGCTGCCACCAAGGACGAATTTTTTTTAACCAGTCTTTGTTGGCAAGATGAGTGCAGAGTTCTCGTTTGATACTGGGATTAACAAAGATACGATCAACTTCAGGTTGTTGTGCCGCTAATTCAAGGATTTTCTCATTTGCTTTTGACCACTTTGTTAAATCAATGCTATCCGATTGGGTTTTCAGCATTGATGGTGCGCCAAGTGTTTCACGTTCATTGAATGACAGGCGGGCGCTTGAGGCATTTGTTGATAATAAAAACCAAATATCAACATCAAGTCCAGTTTGATGGCTACGATGTCCACTTAAGGTTGGGCCACCTCTTGGTTGTCCTAAATCACCAATCAGTAATGAGCCTAAATTTTGGTTGTCTGCGTTTTGGCCTAGTTTTTCAATAAATTGTTTTAAGCTGGGGTGGCCGTAATAGCGTTTTCTGGATAAGCGCATGACTTGATAGCCGACGCCATCAATAGGTAAAGATACGGCGCCACTGATACAACCAGCATTATAATTGCCTATGCTCTGTGCTAAAGTGTCATGAGTTGGCTGGGTGACCATTGCCCACTCTTGAGCAAGTGCCGTTGCAATGCAGTCTGAAGATAAAGCTAATAAGATGCTGATAAAAAAAGGTGTTTTTATTTTTAACATGGTGTCTCCAGATTTCGCCAGCGGTACATAATGAAATACAGAATATTCAGATTGCTTTTCTTCTGGGCATAAAAAAGCCCACATTACATGGGCTCCGTCCTGTTTTTTATTATTATTGCGGACGACTGCGTGTTGATTTGCAGTTTAAATTGAGTAGCGATTATTAATGTTGTTTTTCCAGTATAACTGGCCGCTTTCCTCCTCACCTTCAAAAAGACTAAGAAACTCTGCAATCCAAGCCCTTTTCTTAAGGTGAGCGCATTGTAAACTGAATAAGATTGGTTGTCTATAAAAAGTGCGGCATTTTGTCACACCTAGTGGAATATTTTTGGGGGGGTGATGTGGAATCTAAACAAGGCACTTTTATTATTGAGGATAAACATAGTATAAATTTTATATGCTGTTTAATCATTAGGAAGCGTAATAATGAGTAAAGTCTAAGTCAACAGAATCAGTAGATGAGGTTCCATTGGAGCAATCGGTGATTGAAACCTAGTTCCTAAAGCAGTGTGGATTTATTAAATTATAAGGTCTTTATATTTTATAAGGTGTATAACTTATGATTTGTACACTGGCTATTTTAAAGGAAGGATCATGTTTAAAAGTAAGAAAGTTTTATCAGTTTTGGTTTTATGCGTATTCACAATATTCTGTGTTGGTATTCAAACTAAAACTGCTTCTGCAAATATTTGGCCTTCATCGGGTTCTTTGGATCTGATTAAGTCATCATGTACTTCTGGGGCAGACCAGTACAGTGAGCTCGTTCAATTGAAAAAAGAAATTGTGACTGCTGATACTATTGATCAGGCTCGGGCAATAGCGCTTGCTCCGACTGAAGAAGCTATTGATTCACTAAAAAATGCACGCATGTTTATGCCAATGAGTGATGAACTTTTTAAGGCGGAAACGCGGCTGAATGATGCTCGTTCCCGTATACTAGTGGCATCCTCTCAGGCGCAAGTTGCTGATGAATTTTCCGGTATGATGCTTGCTGGGCTTGATAATGACCGTGCTGCCCATCTCGGTGTCGGTAAAGTGGGTTGCGATTACTCAACAGGTGAAGTGATTGCTATCGTGCTGGGTTTGATTTTGGGCATTATCCCCGGTTTGATTTTGCTTGTCGTACTCTGTTAGTTAACCAATTCCCAGAAAATAAGGAAGAGTATTGAAATAAATGGCGCGCCCAAGAGGATTCGAACCTCTGACCTCAGCCTCCGGAGGGCTGCGCTCTATCCAGCTGAGCTACGGGCGCTTGATTAGCATATTGTAACCTAACCGCAATGCGATTACGATAACATTGATTTTAGGTTAGCCAGGTTAGCTTTACCTCGTTCCTTGATAACTTCTGGAGTAAGTTGTTTTTTATTGATCCATTCTAAGTCATCAGCGGGTAGTTCATTTAAAAAGCGGCTAGGCTCGCTTTCACTGACTTCTCCATAACGTTTGCGATGAGTGCAATAGCTAAACGTACACGTTCTTTGTGCCCGGGTAATGCCTACATAAGCCAGGCGCCGTTCTTCTTCAATATTATTGCTATCAATGCTGCTTTGATGGGGCAGAATATTTTCTTCTATTCCAATCAGAAATACGTGCGGAAACTCTAGGCCTTTGGCAGCATGTAAGGTCATTAAGCTGACCTGATCACTCACTTCGGCTTCTTGATTACGTTCCATAATATCCATGAGCATAATCTTCGCCACAATTTCTGCTAAGGGTGCTTTCGATGAGTTTCCATCTTCAGAAGGACTGTTCTTTTCAGCGATACGCTTAAGCCATTCAATGAGTTCATAGACATTCTTGATTTTACGGTCGGCAGACTCCTTGCTTTTGCTTTCTTCCTTTAAAAATTGCTCATAACTTATTTGTTGAATAAATTGTTCAATCACAGCGAACATATCATCCTGATCAATACGTCTAGCGGTATCAAGCACCCAGTCATGAAACTTTTGTAATCGGTGAATAGATTTTTCAGATAAGCGTTGAGTTAAGCCCAGTTCGGTACTCGCTGCAAATAAACTGATGTGACGTTCATTCGCATAGCCTCCCAGTTTTTCCAGCGTGGTAGGGCCAATTTCGCGGCGGGGTGTATTAATAATACGTAAGTAAGCGGCATCATCATCAGGGTTAACAAATAAACGCAGATAGCCGAGAATGTCCTTAATTTCTGAATAAGAAAAAAACGAGGTGCTACCGCTGATTAAATACGGGATGTTATTTTCCCTAAGTCCTTGTTCAAATAACCGGGACTGATGATTGCCTCGATATAAGATCGCGTAGTCCTGATACCGGCCACCGTTCTTAAATTTGTGATGGATAATTTCTGAAATAATTTGCTGTGCTTCAACCTGATCGTTTTTATGACTCAGCACACGTAATGGATCACCATAGCCCAATTCACTCCAAAGACGTTTCTCAAACGTATGGGGGTTATTAGCAATAAGCTGATTGGCTACTTTTAGGATACGGCCCGTAGAGCGGTAGTTTTGTTCTAACTTAATCACCTGTAAGCGATTAAAGTCTTTTTGCAATTGCGCCAGATTTTCCGGTTGTGCGCCTCGCCAGGCATAAATGGATTGGTCATCATCACCCACGACGGTAAAGCGACCTAAGGCACCGGCGAGTAACTTAACGAGTTGGTATTGGGTGATGTTAGTGTCTTGATATTCGTCAACCAGTAAATAACGAATTATGTTTTGCCATTTCTCCAAAACACTGGGATGTTGTTGGAACAATAATACGGGCAACAAAATGAGGTCATCAAAATCAACTGCATTGTAAGACTTTAAGCTACGGGTATATTCCTGATACAGGATAGCAGAAGGATAGTGTTCTTTTGTCGCTTGTGTTAATGCTTGTTCGGGCGTGATAAAGGCGTTTTTCCATTGCCCGATTTGATGGGCATAATGATCGACCTGATCGATATCACAATCCTTGGCGCCGTGGGTAATTAAGTTCTTTATCAGAGCTAGCTTATCTTGTTCATCGAATAGCGTAATGGCGGCTTTATACGTCAGAACTTTATGCTCTTTTCGCAGAATATCCAAGCCTAAGGAATGAAAAGTAGACACACGTAAGCCGCGAATCTGCGTATCATCGAGCAGCTTTGACACACGACTTTTCATTTCTCTGGCGGCTTTGTTGGTAAATGTTACGGCTGCAATATGTCGAGCCGGTAAGCCCTGTTTGACTAAGTAGGCAATTTTTTCTGTGATGACGCGCGTTTTACCACTACCGGCGCCTGCCAGAACCAGTAATGGATTATCGATGACTTTAACAGCAGCTTGTTGTTGGGGGTTTAGTTTGGCCATTAGAATAGGAGTTCGAGTGTGATTCACTCGGTAGAGTACTATCGGTTCTTGGGGGGGGCTTAATTATTGACGACATTATAACTGGATTTTGTTATTGGTATTATGTGTAGAAGGTCCTGATTCGGAATGGTGAACAGTGTTTTCACTGTTTTCGCCGTTGCCTTCAGCATCAACTTGAGTGTTTTCTGTCAGCTCTAGAATTTATTGATCATTTAGTGGCGTTGAACTTACGGCTCACTTGAAGAATCATATTTTGATAAAATTATGTTTTTATGTTAAAAAGCGCTCGATTGTTTGTGTCGATTTTTAGCGTGTTGGAAACGAGAGATTACGATGCTCAACAGAACCTTTCATACAGTTGTTACTCTAGATTATTCTTAATAATCTCGCGCAAGGAGGCTAGGGCTTCCGGGAAATCATAGCTTTCGACTTGGCGTCCAAGAGGTACGGCGAGTCCCCTACCGATGGTCTGAGTAAACAGCGGACCCAGTTCGCGCCAGGTGTCGATGGCTTGTGCGTCGTCTGTAGCGAGTTGCGCTTCCAGTCTGGTCACCAGTTCCCGGACTTTGACCGGATCTGCATCTACTTGCCTCAGTGCTGGGTTATCGACGTGCATGGCCTGGATTTCCTTGTTCACGGCCACTAGCGCCTTGCGTAACATCGCGATCTCATTCTCCAGTTCGGAAGCGGGCAAGCCATCTTGAACCTTGTGTTCCAAGGTGTAGGCGATTTCTCGTAGCGATGCCATCCCCAGCGTAGTGGAAATGCCCTTCAAAGAATGGGCGATGCGCTCTGCGGTGGCTTGATCCCCAGCATCCAGGGCAGCCTGGACGTTGTCGGCGTCAGTGCCGTGGGTGTCAGCAAACTTGGCCAACAGGCGCTGATAGGCGGGTAAATTGCCACCGAGATACTTCAGCCCGGCTTGTTGGTCTATCTGGCTAGGGCTAGTGATTTGGGTGGCGGTTGGTAGCATTTCTGAACTTTCTATCGTTGTCTCGGCAGAGTCTGCTGTGTCCTTTTGGTGGAGCCAGCGCTTGAGCTCCGCGTAAAGCCGTTCTGGCTCCACTGGCTTGGTAATAAACCCATTCATTCCGGCATCTTCGCAGCGTCTGCGGTATTCCTCAAAGGCATTGGCAGTCATGGCCAGGATAGGGATGTCCCGGTAAGCAGGTAACTTTCTGATTCTACGGGTTGCTTCCAGGCCATCCATCACCGGCATCTGCATATCCATCAGAATCAGATCATAGCATCAGACACCCCGATCTCTGGGGAATTTAATATGATCCTATTTTGAACACCATGCGAAGATTTGTACGCGGAAATAATGTTTCTGTTGCGTTGAGTTCAGTACAAAGTGTTTCAATGACTTTATCT
>CAIOMN010000203.1 GCA_903859415.1 uncultured Methylococcaceae bacterium | reverse complement strand
GCAAGGACTTGCAAACTCACTGCATAATGGATTACGCCGTAACCTATTTTTATCAAATCTGATTATTAATGCGATAGCACCCCTGTCACTCATTGGAACACTCACAAAAACACTCCTACCCCGTCGCCAACACCAATTATTATCATGCCTATCGAGAGGAATAACCCCTTCAATCCCCACACGACTCAATATCACCGCTGGTAAAAACTCACGGGGCGCTTCTCCAGAACAATCTCAACAGGGCTTCCCCACTATTGAACAAGCAACTCGGGTTGCCGGCTTTTTAAAAAACGTAGGGCTAACCAGTGGCTTTTCAAACTTAGTCGTCTTAATGGGACATGGTTCTATCAGTCAGAATAACCCCCACTTAGCCGCTTATGATTGTGGCGCCTGTGGCGGTCAACACGGTGGCCCCAATGCTCGGGCTTTTGCAGCGATGGCTAACCGTCACGAAGTACGCCAACTTTTAATCGAACAAGGTATTACTATTCCAAAAGACACCTGGTTTATAGGTGCAGAACACAACACCTGTAGTGAAGGCATTACCTGGTACGATTTACCGGACATACCATCAGCACAACTGCCTCGTTTTGATCTACTTAAACAAGCCTTGCGCCATACTCAACAACTGTCTGCGCACGAACGCTGCCGAAGACTCGCCTCTGCCCCCAAGAACCCAACGCCTCAGGAAGCCTTAGCTCATATTGAGGAACGTTCTGTTGATTTCTCACAAGCACGTCCAGAATTGGGACATGCCACCAATGCAGCCGCTCTTGTGGGTAGACGGTCACTTACACAGGGGGCATTTTTTGATCGCCGACTCTTTTTGATCTCCTATGACCCCACCCAAGACCCTGATGGAAAAATACTTGAAGGTATTTTGCTTGCAATAGGGCCTGTTGGTGCGGGTATTAACCTGGAATACTATTTTTCAACTGTTAATAATGAACGTTTTGGATGCGGCTCTAAAGTACCTCATAATATCACTGGCTTTTTTGGCGTCATGGAAGGTGCTAGCAGTGATTTACGCACCGGCCTACCTCAGCAAATGGTTGAAATTCATGAAGCCATGCGTTTACAACTGATCGTCGAAGCCAAAACATCTGTACTGGAACGGATTTATACTGAACAAGCCAGCTTACGAGAGCTTATCTCTGGAGGTTGGTTGCACTTAAGCGCTAAAGACCCAGACAGTGATGAACTTTTTATCTTTGAACCCAACACAGGCTTTGTACGTTGGCAAGCAGCTCACAAAATCATCCAAACTTACGATAGCTCACCCAGTTATTACCAAAATCAAACGTTACCCATTGCGCCAATGCTGATAAAACAGCCAGAACCCAGAACCAGGAGGTCTTTAAAAGATGAATAGTCTGGTCATTTTAATTCCTTTACTGCCTTTTATCGCTGCAATCATCATTGGCATAGGGCAATTAAGCGGCTTACTGCGTGGCGAAGCCAGTGAAAGCACGACAGCACTCATTGCTCTGTGGACCTGCAGCATGTCTTGCTTACTCGCCTTTACCTTACTAGGCACGGACCTACTTCATAAAAACGCTAGCAGTTTCCTGCTAGGGCAATGGCTATCCAGTGAAACCCTAAACATTGACATCAACTTTATTACCCATGGTTTTAGCCTCGTCTTAGCCGCCCTATTCTCATTGCTCTTGGTGATCATCCTCCGTTTTTCTATCAATTATATGCATAGAGAAATAGGCTTCCACCGATTTTTCTTCGTGTTAACATTGTTCGCTTCAGCCATTCAGTTACTGGTTCTATCAGGCAACACAGTCGGCACTTTTTGTGGTTGGGAAATCGCAGGACTGTGCTCTTATCTATTAATTCTCTACACCTATAACAGACCTGTTGCCGCCCTTAATGCGACCCATGTCTTCG
>CAIOMN010000202.1 GCA_903859415.1 uncultured Methylococcaceae bacterium | reverse complement strand
GTCTTGTTCATTCATCAACATTGCATACATAGATCGCCACACAGCTTGGAATACAACATCCATATCCTTAGTAGCAGCATCGTATGGTACTTGTAGTGGACTCCAACCAAGTGCTTGGAGTGAGAATAGAAATTTCTTATTCCTATTTCGATATTCGACTGACTTGTTTGACATGAAAGCCAAATCGTATTGGCTAACGCACAGCGCCCCAATAACCTTACGACCGTTGGCCGCATGGTTAAGAAGCTCTTTATAGTCAAGTCGAACTTTATGACCTTCCGATGCGTTGTTGAGATAACCTGCGATATTGCTCATGTTAGCAATTACCAAACATTGCCTGTTTGACATAGTAATCCTCCAATTAGTTAATATGTGGCTTATCAGGGAGATACGAAAAAACTTTCAATTCGTATGTTGAGATAGAACGAATGTCTGGTAGAAGTGCGCCAGATGTTTTAGCTTCTTCATATACCGACTTTAGATTTGTTATATTGTCTAAAGTTGAATTACTATTTTCATAGTAGTCAAATAAAGAGTTGACAATAATTGTTCGTTTAATGCTGTTAATGACGCTCTCATCAACAGATAAGATATTATTACCCTGTAATTCCTCTAAGTGTAACAGTGCTTTATCTGTTTTCTTAAATACATTACTAGTTATGGGCGCAAATGGAAATTTCTTCTTGTGCCTTCCAAATTTTGGAATCCTTCTAGCATCTGTTAGTGCATAGGTGCTATAGTTTTCATTTGGATTAAATAGTAAGGAAGAAGTTACATAAGGAGAAGAAAATACCGTCTGTTCTTGCTCATCTGTAAAGGCGAAGTAAACATAAGAGTTAGATATAGAACAACTCTTTAGATTAACTACTTCTTCTACTAACTCAGATAATAAGATAGATACAATATGTAATAGATGTTTCCTATCTTCTGGTATATTCAAATCCCGATAAAACGCAGTAGGATTTTGATTACTACTAAAAGTAAGGTTCTCTATGTCATGAACCCTTGTAACTATCTCATATTGCATGCGTTTTAGTCTTGCTGGAGGTCTGGGATCACAAGTGTTGTATGCTGATTTACATAATGCAAGCTCAATATACAAACGCTTAATCGTCGTCATACTCACACTCCAAGACATGAGGATTAGCCTTTAATCTAGTCTTCCACTCTAAGTAAAAGCCTTCGTCTACATCATATCCTAGCTTTATTAGCTTATGGAAGCGTTTGATTGTGCATAACTGTTGAGGAATAACCTTATCACTTGTGGCTAATCGTAGTTTTCTCATGCAGATGTCAATGAGACAATCATGTGGGATACTTACGGTATTAACCGAAAGAATACCACTACCAATAGTAAACTCGGCGGCGGCTTTTGATAAGGTCAAGTCAAAGGAGTTAACAACTTCTTTGATAGAAGATACATGAGTATCAGCAAAGCGTTCATCTGCTTTAACCTCGGCAGGAAAGCGAGAGAAATAATCCTTGTCATAAGCAAAGGAAGTTAACTGAATGGGTGCTACAAACCCATCTGTTTCAGGCCATTGTGGCGGTGGAGTCATAAAAGGATCTTCATCTATTGATATGACTTTTGGCTTATCTCGGTTCATGTATTTAGAAACATCCGCACCGACATTAACTACTCTAAAAGATGCAAAAGGGTTAGCAAACTTCTGAATAGTCAGAGTGTTCCCTAAATCTTCCACGATTCTATTATGTTCATCCTTATCACCTAAGATATAAACATCAAGATCCCTAACTCTAGTCTTATCAAGCAATGCTCTCATGCAACCACCAGCTAGAACATAAGTTCCGTCAGGTAGAACATTACTATTGTTGATAAAATTGAAATATGTATTGATACCGTTATCAATCTCATTGATACCGGTTATTGCGTTATTGAAATAGCTCATTTTAGCTCCAATAAAGCCTTCATTGAACATGGAAATAGCGGCTCCATGAGTTCCTTAAAAGCAAACCCATAGTCTTGAATCTCTTTCTGTGCGTGTGAATCAGTGCGTAGACTTACGAAATGCACAAACGCCTGGAGGCTACCAGACATATAGAACTCTGTGTTCATACCTTGTGGTAGAACCGTTCTAGCCTGTTCACGAC
>CAIOMN010000201.1 GCA_903859415.1 uncultured Methylococcaceae bacterium | reverse complement strand
GGTCAGTAGTCGTTCTTTATGTAATATGTCTAAAGGATTAATTCTTATGCGTAAGGACAAATCAAATAGCCTCATTAAATCTGATTCAAATTTAATAGCCCCAGGCGTCATCTTGTAATAACAAGGGATATTGTTTTCACCTAGTTTTGCTTCCAGTTTATTGAACACATATTTATGACGCGCAAGTACCGCTATTTTTTCGCGGCAAATATCACCTTCAATATCATCATGGTGTTTAGACGTAATCAGGGATTTTATTTTATCAATTATCCATTGGGCTTCTGAGTCATCATCGTCAAGTGCATGTATTTCAAATAAACCGGCTTTAACCGTATTTGAGGTATCTGCTGTTTCAGGAAGAAGTGTGTTGGCGGCTTTTAATACTAATGTTGATGAACGGTAATTTTCATTTAATACAAAAGTAGTTGCGTCGAAGTCATTTACAAACTTTTTGTCCATAAAGTCGGGTGAAGAACCTGTAAAATGAAAAATGGATTGGTGAGGATCGCCAACCATCATAATATTCTTGTGCTCGCCATTCGCGAGTGCCAGTAATAATTTATATTGCGAGTTATTTAAATCTTGGGCTTCATCAATGCAAATAGCGTGGAAACTTCTTCTATATAACGCGGCTATTTTGGGTTGAGTTATAAAAAGGTCATAGGTTAGTTTTAATAAATCATCAAAGTCAATGGCATTTTGAGAGCGTAATATATCCTGATAAGTTTGGTAGAGTAAGATGACATTAGGGTCGCTATTACGTGTATAAAGATCATCATCAGCAATGAGCTCTCTTTTTACTTTGGCGATGAAATTTAATACTCTATAACGGAATTTTTGCTGATCTTGTGGGCTTTTGCTTCTGTATTCATCGGTATACGAAGGGGTTTGCTCGATAGTCTGTTCTACCAGTTCCAACCTATCCGCTTCTTCTTCAAAGATATGAGGCATTTTAGACAAGCCAATCATGCTACCGTGATTTTCTAGCACATGCTGACAAAAGCTATGAAAAGTCCCAATGAATAAACGACTTCCTACCTCAGAAATATCCGTGAGACGTGCGCTTATTTCTTCTCCCGCTTTATTAGTAAACGTGAGCGCTAGGATATTTTTTTTAGTTAGACCTAGAAGGTGTCGGATTCGCTCAGTTAATACCCGAGTTTTTCCTGAGCCTGCACTGGCTTTAACATAAATAGGCCCCTCTTCTGCAAAAACGATTGCTTCTTGTTTGGGGGATAGATTTGCTCTAAGAGACATTAGTTTGTCTCCTTGCTGGTAAATATAGTTTTTATTGTTTCGAAAAGCTCAATAACCTTAGGGGGAAGTGCTTTGTCACTGTTAATAATTTCATCGGCGATTATTGGAGCAAATTGAGTTTTATCACCAGTTATTACTTCGTATAACTGGTGATTACTGTATGCATTAATTTCTGTTTCGTCTTTAGGTTTTTTGGCATTTTCATGCTGTTCATTGTTATAAGTTTTTAAAGACAAAATTGCTTTCTTTATTTCTGCTTCAAAGCCATCACAAATAAGTTGTCTTTCAACATCGTTACCCTTATCTAAAAATATTAAATGATCACTTTTGTTATTTTGCGACTTACTGTTAACAAACTGGTCGTTAACACTGTTTTTAACAGTCTCGTTTTGATCGTGATCACTAAAAATAATCCAAGGTATGTTGAGTGCTTCAGCAAATCTAAGGAAAGGTAAATAATTGCCAAAGCCACTTACACCAATAAAATCAATACCCATTTCAATGGAGCTTTTGCCAAAGTAATGTTGAGCAAATATCGGCAATACTTGCTCTTCTGTTTCACCCTCACAAAATACCAGCAATTTAGAGAAAAATATCTCGCCTCTAGTGCTGATGACTTGCCTATTAATTTTTCTGAGGTTTTCTTTATGGTTTAAAAGCCCAGCGTCAAACTGTCCGCAACGAACCGTTTTATCCTTATAAAAGTTGCGTATCTGTTTTAAATCCGCTGCCGCTGCAATATAGGGTGAATGGGTAGAGATTATCTTTTGACCGACGATTCCATTAATTTGTCCGTATAGTTTCTTTTGAGCATTGGGGTGTAAATGGGCTTCTGGTTCTTCAATGGCCAAGATGGGGAAAAATGCAGAATCGTCCTTATCGGCGTTGCTATTTAACCATGAAATAAAAGATTTAAGGGTTAAAAGTGAAGACCAACTTCTTGTGCCCATGCCATGATATTCCATAGGAAAGCTGTCTTTCTGATCCGTGTAATAAATCGATAAACCTTTACTTAAGTCACGGATCTTTTTAGTAAAGGGTGTAATGTCTATCCCTTCATTATGCCTATCCATTGCACTATCTAGTTCTTTTAGTGTTGTTTTAATGTTGGTTAAAATGGGGCTACTGCTGACAGCCGTTTCATTAAGTATTTTTATCTGTGCTTCAATATCTTCTACTGCTTCTTTTGAATATTCAATTTTTGATAGCATTTTGCCAAGATAGGAACTTTTAAGCTTGATATCTTCCAAAATATCCCTTTGAGCATCCATATAGAAAAAAGGAATTTCATCAAATCTAAATGACTGTTCTTTGCCACTTTCAGACTCAAACCAGTCTGTTGTATCGTCTGATTTAAAGTCAGGCCATGCTTGTAAAATAGATGGCTGCGTTTTGTAGCTGTTCTTTATTGTGTCGAAGGTGATGACCGTTCTCAACGGAACAAAAGAGTCACCTGAATCATTAGTTCGTATTCTATTTATAGTGAATAGATTTTCCCACTTCTCAGAAAACTCTGCTGTTTGATTACCCTCTTGATCCATTGGAATTACTAGTAAATCAATAGTGATTTTTTCTGCTTTTTCATTTCCTTGAATATAGAAATCGTCTTGGGATAAGAATTGTCTATTACCCAATACTAATTGAAGAACTTTAAGAAAGGATGTTTTACCCGAGTTATTCATGCCAGTGAGGACGGTTGTTTGTTCCAGCTCAACTTCGATATTTTTCAACCCCCTGAACCCAGCGATTCTGACAGACTTTATTAAAATACTCATTTTAATCCTAATGGGATGTTGAAAAAATAAACTGATTGAAACTAAGCCAATCTCTGATTACGCATCCGCGCCACCAGAATCTCCGCCACATCACGCACTTTGCTCTCTCTCGTTTTAGCCGCGATAAATTCGGTGATGTCGATTAACATCGGTCTTGCTTCCAGAAAGTTAGCGATATCGGAATGCAGGTAATCTATCACGGTTTGAGGTTCTTTATCTTGCAGGAGTTGTTGCAGGGCAATAATAAGCTTGCCTAAGTACGTGGGGCCGATTTCTGTGCTGTCACTTAAATCACGTGAGCTGAATTCTGCAATACTTTTTAAGCGGGCCTTGTTGGGTGCCATGCTGGCCATAAGCTTGGTGTAATCTTCCACATGAAAGGCCTTGGCGAAGTTTTGGTAGTTATCCAGTTTTGAAGCGCCGGTAGTTTCTATATCCAGCATTCTCAGGTAAAAGCGTTGGATGCCTTTGGTTGCACTCCATGTGTCAGGGTGTAAACCTTCGGGAATCAGCAAACTGTTAGCGGCTTCTGAGGCTTGTTGTACGATTTCATCCACCACGGTGACTTGGCCTTTTTGGCGTGGGCGCAAGGCGAAAGTGGTAGCATCTTCGGCGCCGATATGTGTGTAAGCGGTTAAGACTTTAAGCGCGGCGGCGTAGCCGGCCATTTGTAAATCGGAGTCATTGAATACCGGTTCGCCGAGTTTGTTTTTTACGTCCGCGTTTAAATGCAGCATTTGAGAGATTTGTGCTTCGACTTCTCGACGCACGGCGGGTAGTATTTTTTGTTTAAAACCGGGGTTGTCGCCTGCCGGACGTTTACGTAACATCAGCGTGACAGTGCCTTGCACATAACCGCCTTTTTTGAGTTCCGAAGTGGTTTCGGTGGCGATATACCAAGCCGCGACCACTTGTAAACCCGCCGCCCAGAAAATGCCGACCATATCCGACCAGACGTTGGTGTCCTGATGGGTAAACATCACACATTGCATGCCGTTGTCGGGCATGTGTTGGGTCATTGCGGTGTAAGCATCGATCATGCCGCGTCGAAAGTCATCACCGCTGCCTTTGATGGCTAAGGCGCGACGTGAATCCCAAACCCATTCGTTGAAAGGTGCAGGTGGATTTTTGCGTAACCAGGCGATGAAGAATTCGGTGATTTCGTGGTAATGGACTGCATCGGCGTAAGGGGGGTCAGTGATCCAAATATCACAATAATCTTCAATTTTTGAAGCAGAATGACTTTTTATTAGTTGATTTGATTCAGTCTGTTTGTGTGTTTTAAATGTATCACTGAATATAGAAAGAATATTTAGAGATGTATATGAACTGTAAGAGCTATTAGTATTTAGAGCTTGGCTTGAAAATGTATTGGTAGGACTTTCCCTAGTTGTACTTGTACCCCATCCACATAATTTCGACGCATAGTCTATTGAGTGCATTATTCCAATAGAAATTGATGAGTGCACAGGAAATGATTCTGCTATCTTAGATAACCGACTAAAAAATAAAAGCTGATAGGGCGTAAATAAATGATGCCAATAGGTCCAGCCGCGTTCACGTATAGGCTGGTCAGTGTTATAACCGGATTCAATCGCCATATCGGGCACTAATCCCTGTTCCTGCCATTCAGACAAATGCAAAGCAACTAATTTTTCAACCTGTTTTTCACGAGCTAAATCCTCCTTTGTCACAGAGGCAAAAAAAGTGTGCTTCTGTTTTTTCTCTAAACTAGAGGCAGTTATCCATTGAATACAATAAAGCCGTTCCTGAAAAATATCCCCGTCACGAGGTTTAACATCATGTTGTTCCCATAAGCGTAACCGATTACGATTCACTCCGTTTTCATCTTTATAATCGCCGCGTAATGTTTTAATTGGCGTTGTATAAGTTTTATTATTCAGCGTGTAAACCATGTTTCCATTTTGCACAGTGCCATTAGCAGCAGTTTCCATTTCTGCTTCAGAAACACCTATTTGAATGGTAATTTCAAAACATTTTTTTTCGGAGTTAGGCGTTAATAGGGCTATCACATTACGTTGCTTTGAAACCACCCAGCTAGGAGATAATGGCACCAGCCAACCGGTTTCTGGACAACGAGTTTCCAGACAATATAAATAAGCCTTGGCGCGATTGCCTTGACTGTCATGTTCTATGCCCAGTTCAGTAATTTCTGCATCGACCGCCGCCGCGACTTCACGTTGTGCTTGTTCTATTTCGGCACGTTTTTCAGGTGACGCACCGATGATATTCAATGCGCCCCAGGTCAGCATACAAGCAATGGGGTTTAAATCCGAAGCATACACATCACAGCCCAAGCGTGCGGCCTCAAATGGAATTGAACCCCCGCCACTAAAGGTATCGCCCACTTTGGGTCGATGGCCGAAGCGCAAGATACCCAGTTGTTCAACCAACTCTTGATGTGACTGTGCATTAATCCCCAAATGCTGATAATGACTATTAACCGCTTTCCAAATGGGCGCGTATAAAGCCGTTTGATCCAGCTCTTCTGGACGCTTGCAAATCGCGGCACGGGCTTCATAAGTGGGCAGAGTCTCAAGCATTTGTAGGTATAAAGACAGTTTGTCTTCATCCCCCGTGTCACGTTGCCAGCGAAGTGTAATGCCTCGCTCATCACTATCAAATGGCGCTTGCCAACCATCAACTTCTTCAGCGCTTAGCTCAGCCGATTTAAGCGTGTAAGCAAAATAATCCCAAGGATTATCCAGTGTCAGGGTTTGGGCAATCTCCTTAGGCTTAAACGCATTATTGGCTAAAGCTCGCCGCGCCAAACCGCCTTTATCAAAGGCCATTAACTGCTCGTAGATTTCCAGATCTTTTTCGGCATCCTCAGTAGGGGGTAATAAGCTACCCAATACAATTGCCCTGACCAGAATTAACGGCTTACGTCCTTTCCAATAAGAACCTAAGGCCGTTAAGGTTTGACCTGCTCCCGCTTTGCGTTCACGTTGAGATTCAAAGGACACCTTTTGCCCTGGAAAAACAGATTCAATCAGGGCGGGTGTGTGTTGCAAGGCAAAAGGGGTGAGCGTGGTCATTAAGTACCTGGAAAGTAAATTTTATTAGTTTGGATAGGCTGTTCGCTTTCTTCGTTATTCCTACGCGCAGTGGGCGCCAGGAAACAATTTATGCTTGATATACCTCATCATGGCTGCCGATATTCACCAGAACAATTTCCTTTTCGGTAATGATCATTTCCAGGGCTATTCGATAGCTGAGGTTGATCGATACGGAGTGTAATGCACTCAACTTACCTTTTAAAGGGTGTAATCGCAGGGATGGATGAAAGGGATTTTGAGCCAGCAATAGCAAGGTTTTTCTGTACTGTTCTTTTAATTCAGGATGTTGTTTTGCAAAGCGCTGAGCGCGTTTTTTATAGCTGTCGGTAAATGTCAGACTGTAGCTCATTCCGTGAACAGCGCGTCCACATGGTCATCAATACTTTCTTTACTAAACCGGCCAGCAACAAGGTCTTGTTGCGTTTCATAAAGCGCGGCTTCCAATTCCATTTCTCGTAGGTAGTGGTAGTGATCAATCCGCATTACTACAAAAGACTCTTTGCCTCGGACGGTAATCACGGCCTCTGGTTGATTGGCAAGGCTTTCTTCCAAACAGGCAATACCTTTAGTTTTTAAATCGTTTGCTGTAATCATTTAAGTCACCCGATAAATAATGCGATTGACTATACGATTAAGTGTATTGGACGTCAAATAAATTGAGTCACTTCCGTCATACAGAAAGCACAGCTATTCAATGTCATCTTCAAACACTTCACGCAGATCAATCTGGCAATCAGGAAACAAGTGGGGTGTGGCAATATCTTCTCCAGAATACATGTACTGGAGTTGATATTTTTCGGTGTGTTCATCCAGGACAAACTGATGGACGGCTTTTTCATAAGGATAAACCAGCCAGTATTCTTTAACACCGCTTTCTTGATACAGTTGGTATTTAAGCTGCATCTCTTTTTTGGAATTACCTTTTGATAATATTTCGATAATCCAATCCGGCGCCCCTAAACAACCTTTAGTATCTATTTTAGTTTTATCACATATCACACAGAGATCAGGCTGAACGACAGAATAAATATCTTTATTCGCAATGGTGGATTTTTTACGGTCAACTAAGCGCACATCAAAAGGCGCAGCGAAAGCACGACATTCCTTGTTTTTAAAAAAAATAAACAAGGCGCCACTTAAACGCCAAGAAATACTCTGATGCTCAGAGCTGGGTGCAGGACTCATGGCCATGATTTTGCCTTTAATCAGTTCAATGGCATCATCAAATTGCCAGGACAAATAATCAGCGTATGTGTAAATGCCGTTCAAATCCAGTTGTGACAAATCGGTTGTTTTAGACATACATCACCTTGTGGAATGCTGTTAATTGATAGGATTAGGTTTAGAGCGCTTAAGACTCAAAATCAAACAGGCTCAGTGTAGCATTTTTAGGGTCTGTGGCTGTTTTTAGTGCGTCGGTTTGATAGGATAAGGGCCTCAAGAGTTCATTTTGTGCCACATCACCTAACGCATGACGCAACGCCAAACGCCAGCCTTTATTACCATCATGAACGCTACCGGTGGTCATGGCAGTCATGCCAAACAGCCACCAACGTTCTTCAGGGCGTAAAGCTAGCCAGTTACGCACAGCAATGGGAATATGATCAAAAGCCATGCCTTCAACCGCCCAAGCCAAGACGCAAAGTTCTTTGCCTAACAATCGGTCAACCGGATTAATGCCGACAACCCAGGCTGAGGTTTTTAACTGCCGTTCTTTAAGCCGGATGTTAAAGGCCCGTTGTGCTTCACTTCGAATGGCTGTCCAACGAGGGCGTTCTAATAAACATCTTGCGATCTGGCTTTGGCTATGATCATGACTTTGTAGTCCCAGGTTTTCAACAATGCTTACAGCGCCGGTATTGTTACGTGGTATCTCTATTATAAAGTGATGTGGGTCACTGGTCGCAGGCACGCCAAAACCCAAGGTTGGGCGAATGATAGTTTTGGCATTAGCAGCGGTTTTTATTCGCGGAGTCATTGCCTAAGCTTCTTGTATGACGTCATCAGCTTTCAGTTGCAAGCCACTGAGTTCGGCAAATTCTTTACATGCGTAGCCATTGTCAAATTGAATGCCACCGGTAATGGTGATGCTGACTTGAGCTTGATCATCATTCAGCACTTTACGCATCGTGTTGATGGTTTCGTCAAGCATTTGAACAGTAACTTCACGTTCGTGGAAGCGAATTTGTACGGTATTTTCACCTTCACCAATTAAAATACTCAGACCTTTTAATTGGATGGTTTCATGATTTTTAAAACGGTTAATGATACCGAATACTTTTTCTGTGTTATCCAGGTTGATGCGTTTACTGGCTTGTAATTTTGCCGGTTTATGGTCATCGATGTGTACTCGGGTATCACCACTGGCCGGAATATTGACGGTGATATTTTTAATAGCAGCATCTGCTTTTGCATACACTAAGAGATGAAAAGCGTCGGGGCCTATTTCAAAAGGTGCTTCATAGCGCAGGCCTTCTTTAGGGTTTGAACCGTTGACGCTGTAGTAAATTTCGGCGGCAGGGCAGACAGATAATTCAACTCGACGTTTGTCAGCAACTGCTTGTATTTGGTGACGAATCACTAAGTCGGCCAGCCAAGGTTTGGGTTCGCCTATTTCATGTTTACCGTCGCTATCAACCGCGAGAAAATATAGCGTGGCGGCGTTGGTGGCAAAGTTATCGAGGTCGGTAACAATAGGATCAGCGGTTGAAACGGTGGCCTTTTGCGAATAATGTACAATCGGACTGGCGCCGCAATTGCGCGGAGTTAACATTAAAATAGATTCACCGGTGGCTTTATTCGTCCCTTGGGGTGCGATATTGATAGTGGTTTTTTCTTTAGGGAAGGGGCCTTTTTCAATATAACCATCGGCTCCCACTCGCCAGCGATCTTGTTTAAGCGCTTCGGTTTTAAGGGTGTCCATGCCGGCATTGCCTGGCATCCACGGCCATTCTGAATGAGTCTTGGCTCGCATCAGTACATCTTTCCACGGGGTACGTCGGTCGCGTTCTGGCCAGAGATAGACTTCGGCTTGCGCTAAATAATCATTGATTTCTTCTTTGATGTTTAAAGCCAGTTTGTAATTGGCGCGTGGACTGGCAAGTAATTCTTCAATTTGTTTCTCGGCAGATTGCTCGCCTTTACCGACTTTAAGGCCATTGTCCAGTGTCACCATTAAGAGCACATCTTCGCCGGTATGGTCATCTTTACCCGGAAAATATAAGCGGTTATAAGCGCCAGATAAGGCTTTCATAAAACGTTGTTCAGCATCTTCTAAGCGTTCACAGGCTTCTTGATAGAGGGTATCACCATCGCTTAAGCGTTTTACAATTTGCTCAATGGCATACAGTTCTCGCAACCGTTCTTCGACGGCGTCTGCAAAATGACTGTCTTGACCTGAAAGTACCAACAAGTTGTTTTTTTCTTGTTGGAACATGAAGAAATTGTTTAATTGTTGGGGTGGAAGTTTGCCATCAGGACGCACTACGATTAACACTCGTGTACCGGTCAAGCGAATGTCGTCCAGTAAGGGT
>CAIOMN010000200.1 GCA_903859415.1 uncultured Methylococcaceae bacterium | reverse complement strand
CGTCAAACCAATATGGGTGTTCTCTGGAACCAAACCACTGGAAATACTTATGCAGCGATTCAACCAACCTTTAACTTCAGCCCCAGCTATAAATTTAATGAGCAATGGACAGGTTATACCTCGTATCGATTTGCTCAAAAAGCTGGCTTCTCGCAAACTGTTAACGGTGTAGATTCGCAGGTTAAACCAGAAACCAGTAACAACTTTGAAATAGGTTTCAAATCTAACTTATTACATGATGACCTGAACTTTAATGCCGATTTCTATTTAAGTGACATTAACAATTATCAACAAGGTGTTTCAATCTTAGATTCATACACAACTAACCTGGCGAGACAATCTAACCCAGCTGCACCCGCTACTTATATCGCTGCCTCAGGAAATGCTAAAGGCGTTCGTACATTCGGTGTTGAAATAGATGGCTCATTCCGGGCTATAAAATATACCTCAATACGTTTTGCCGGTTCGTATAACAATGCAAAATACACCAGCTTTAAAAACAGTGCGGTTCCTTTAGAATTGGGTAACACAGGGGCTTATCGTGATGTTTCCGGCATGACTTTACCGGGTGCAGCACAATTTACCTTTAACGTGGGCCCAGAAGTGCGATTCCCTGCAAAATTGGTTGGTCTTAATATACCGGGAGAACAAGAATTGCATGCTAACTTTAATACCGCCTTTACCAGTGGTTACAACTCAGATCCTTTATTGTCATCTTATGGCTGGATAAAAGCCAATGCAACCTTCGACGTTGCCGTGGGTGTTGGTCGACGCGATAAAGGCTTTGACGTGTCATTCGTAGGCAAAAACATTTTTTACAACCAAACACCGGGCGCCGTCCTTTGGAACTCTTATACACTGGGTCAACCACAATGGTATGGCTTTACCGTCAGTGCAAAATTTTAAGGAGTATCAGCTGACTTAACCTATTTCCTGATCGTGGGTTCTCGGCTCGGATATTCTCCGAGCCTTTTTTTATTATAGTGTTTTAAAATTAAACCTCCGTAACATTAAGCTTTAGCCGTTTCACAAGTCTCTAAGCAAAGCGCAACGATCGCGTTCTTCACACCTTACTGAGTTCTCCGCATCAATCATCTGCTTATTTAAAGACAGGGCCTGATGATTGACTGTTGCATATTCAGCACCTATCTGCACACCTTCCCGTTCAAATGCATTAAGACAACAACCAAGCAAATCACTAAGAATTATTTTAACCTTATTAATCAATCAATTAAATAATAAACAGCTATCAACAACCCGCTAAATTACCTATTGGCATGATAGATGCTTTAATAATTAGGAATGCATCAATTTATGCGCACCCTGGGCGCTTTAATACTTAAACAAAAAGAGAAATAAACATGAAAAAACCTATGAACCTGCTGCTGATAATGATGTTAACAACTTCTTTTGCCTTTGCTGCACCCGCTGCTAAAGAACCAGCCCCTGCTGCGCCAGCTGCAGAAGCTTATAAACCAAAAGCGACTCAACTGCACCGTGCCGATTTCGACGCCTTGATCGCTACTCCTGAAAAAATATTGGTTATCGATCTACGCCGTCCAGATGAAGTCAGTTCAATTGGAGGCTTTCCTGTTTATTTAAGTGTTCAAGCCGACCAACTTGAAAAAAGCTTAAGTTCAATTCCTAAAGATAGAACCATTGTTACGGTATCAAATCACTCAGGTCGTTCAGGTAAAGCGGCTGATGTATTGGCAAGCAATGGCTTTAATGTAGCAGGTTATTTAGGTGCTCAATTTTACGAACAAGAAGGTGGAAAGCTAACAAAAGTAGCTATTCCTGCTCCTAAAGAATCCGCTTCTAAAGAAAAAGCAAAACCAGCAGCAAAGCATAAACACTAATTTTAGTAGGGCGTTGTTTACCAACCACTTAAAACGCTTAAATTTTGGAGTTAATCGATGAAGAAAAATAAATTATATTTAGCCATACTATGGGGTCTTGCAGGCGGTCTGGCAGGTGAGACTATTGCAGCGACTGATTTGTTTAACAATCCAGTCAGCACAATAGGTGCATCAAAACCAGTTGACACCTTTAACAGCCCAGTGGGTTCGATTGGTAGTCAATCAGCACCCACCCCGGCAATCACTACACCGTTAGCGGAAACAAAACCACTCGCCCCTGCAACTGCAACTGCAACAGCAACTGTACCGGTTGCCCAAACTGCTCCTGCAGCACCTGCGAGTCAACCAGAAACAACTGCTGCTGCGACGCCAGTACCAGCGGCACCCGCAGCAAATGTAGCACCTGCAACAGCCGCTACACCAGCGACTGACAACAAAACAGTTGCAGCTGCCGATGCACAACAACCCGCCAAATCTAAGCTCTGGTCATACCAACCGGTTAAAGAACCTGTTCAACCTGACGTAAAAAATAAAGGTTGGGTACGTACACCAGTTGATGCTTTTGTGTTAGCCGCTTTAGAAGCAAAAGGCTTAAATCCTTCTGGTGATGCTGATCGTGCAGCTTTTATTCGCCGCGCTACTTTGGATGTTTGGGGTGTAATTCCAACGCCTGAAGATGTCGCTAACTTTGTAAACGATACCTCACCCGATGCATACGAAAAATTGGCGGATCGCCTGTTGTCTTCTACCAAATATGGCGAACGTCAGGCACGTCGCTGGTTAGACTTGGCACGTTACTCAGATAGTACCGGTTTCCAAAATGATGGCACACGTCCAAATTTCTGGCGTTATCGTGATTACGTTATTACTGCTTTTAACACTGACAAACCCTATTCCCAGTTTATTCAGGAACAGATTGCAGGTGACGAAATTTTACCTGATAAACAAGAAGGCCTGATTGCTACCGGTTTCCTGGCGGGTTTTCCTGACAACAGTAACTCTCGTGACCTGGTTCAACGTAAATACCAAATTACCACCGATATGACTGACACGGTTGGTAAAGTGCTCTTAGGTCAAACGGTTGAATGCGCTCGGTGCCATAACCATAAGTTCGACAAAATTAGCCAAAAAGATTATTACTCACTACAGTCATTTTTTGCCAACGTCAGCGCGGTAGATAATATTCCTGCTGCCAAAGGTGACATTGAACGCAAATACGAAAAGCAACTGGCTAAGTGGGAAGAAGCAACCAAAGAAATTCGCGAAAAACAAAAAGCCATTATTGAACCTTATAAAGAAGCAGCACTTAAGTATCATAATGAACGCTATTTGACTGATAGTAGGGAGTCTATTTTTAAACCAAAAGAACAATGGACTGCTCACGATCGTTGGGTAAACCATCGTTTAGCCAATGTAACTAGCGAAGATGACTTGGTTGGCTACCTGCGCGATGCAAGTGTTAGCCCTGACAGTAAAAACTACAGTCCAGAGATTGCTCTTAAAGAAAAGGAATATAAAGAACTGACTGAAGAACTGAAAAAGTTTGATGATCTAAAACCTACTTCTGGATCAGTGACTATTTCAGGTGTGAGCGAATTAGGTCATCCTGATGCACCGCCAAGTTATGTTTTCTTTGGTGGTGACCACGAGCGTAAACTTGAAGAAGTTCAACCCGCGTTCCCTGAAGCGATTACTGAAGAAAAACCCGACATTAAACCAACTAGTTTCTCATCAGGTCGTAGAACTGCGTTGGCAAAATGGATCGCCAGCGATACTAACCCATTAACTGCACGCGTTTATGTAAACAGAGTTTGGGAAGAATATTTTGGTCGCGGCATTGTAGAAACAGTCAGTGATTTTGGTAAAGCAGGACAAAAACCAACTAACCCTGAGTTATTGGACTACCTGGCAGCTAAATTCGTTAAAGAGGGCTGGAGTATTAAAAAATTACACCGTGAAATTTTATTATCCAGTGTTTACCGTCAATCTTCAGATTACCGTGAAGATATCGCTAAAGCAGATAATGAAAATAAACTGTTAGGTGTGTTCCCAAGAAAACGTTTAGAAGCAGAAGAAATTCGTGACTCGCTTCTGGTTGCTTCAGGAAAACTGGAAGACAAAGTGGGCGGTCCAAGTGTTTTCCCACCCATTCCAGATAACTTAGGTGCTGCAGCCACTCAATGGAAAGTATCTAAAGATAAGAAAGATCACAATCGTCGTAGCTTGTATATCTTTACTCGTCGCAGTCTTCCTTATCCATTATTGGATACCTTTGACATGGCAACTGCTCAAGAAGCACACAGCAAACGCGATGTAACAACCACACCACTACAATCACTGGCTTTATTTAATAGTGACATTGTATTGGGTTGGTCACAAGCCTTGGCAGGACGGGTTATTAACGAGGCAGGCACTGACGAATCAGCTCAACTCGATAAACTGTATGAAATCCTGTTTGCTCGTAAAGCCAGTGCCGATGAAAAAGCAACGCTACAAAAGTTCTTGAGCAGTCATGAAAAATCTGTCAGAGAAAAAACAGCCGATGGCAAGTTTGAAATCAGTATCCCCACTGGCTTAAAAGATGGACAAAAATTGGATCCAATCCGTGCTGCCGCATTTGTTGACCTGGTGCACACGGTTGCAAACTCTAACGAGTTTATATACCGGTTTTAATAACTTACATCATCTTATTTAAAAGGAAAAATGCATCATGAACAATCAATCTCGTAGAGACTTTTTACTTAAATCTGGCTATGGACTTGGCGGCTTGGCACTGAGCGGACTTTTACCGGGTGGCGGCTTAATGCAAGCAGCATTTGCCTCAGAACTGGAAGATCCATTGGCACCTAAAGCGACCCATTTTCCTGCAAAGGTTAAATCAGTTATTTGGCTGCACATGGACGGTGCTCCAAGTACTATCGATTTATATGACTACAAGCCTGAACTGGTTAAATTAGCGGGACAAGAAGTACCCCCTTCATTCTTGAAAGGCATTAAAACCAGTACTCAAGGCGGTGTTGGCAAGCTGTTTGCTTCTAACAGAACATGGAAACAATACGGTGAAAGCGGTGCTTGGTTCTCTGACCTGCTCCCTAACTTATCTCAACATGCTGATAAAATTGCCTTTATTAAATCAAGTGTTACAGTGGGTGCAACTCACGATATTTCAATCTTAAAATTGAATACGGGTGGTTTAAATCCGGGCCGTCCTTCTTTGGGTGCCTGGATACAATATGCATTAGGTACAGCTAACCCGGATTTACCCGCTTACGTTGTATTGTATAACGGCAAAAGAGAACCAACCGGTGGCTCAGTTAACTGGAGCTCTGGGTTCTTGCCGGCTGTTTATCAAGGTACTGCCTTCCGTCCAGGTAACTCGCCTATCTTATATTTAGATAGACCAGAAACAGAAGCGGCAACGCAACAATCTGAAAACCTGAATCTTCTAAAATTGTTAAATGAGAAGAAAGATTCTGCTTATCCAAATGACTCAGAGTTACAAGCACGGGTAAGAGCTTATGAACTTGCTGCTCGTATGCAAACAACAGCACCTGAAGCGGTTGACCTAAGCAAAGAAAGCGACAAAACAAAAGAGCAATATGGCTTGAATGATGAAGTTACTAAAGGCTATGGCACTAGTTTGTTAAGAGCTAGACGTCTGGTTGAACGCGGTGTACGTTTCATCCAGGTCGTTTCTGGCCCAACCGATGTGAATGGGGATACCAGAAACTGGGATGCGCATACCAATCTTGAAGAAAACCATGGTAAACATGCAAGAGTGGTTGATAAACCCATTGCTGGCTTGTTAGCTGACCTAAAAGAACGTGGTTTATTAGATTCAACATTAGTTGTTTGGACTTCCGAGTTTGGTCGTACTTCTTATGGACAAAGTGGCACAGGCCGTGACCATAACGCTTGGGGTTACACTCAATGGTTAGCCGGTGGTGGTGTTAAAGCCGGTACAACTTACGGTGCAACGGATGAAATTGGTTTACAGGTTGCTGATAAGAGTTTGGGGGTTGATACCTATGACTTACATGCCACAGTTCTAAACCAAATGGGCTTGGATCACTTGAAGTTAATCTATAAATACCAAGGTCGTTCAGAACGTCCAACCGTTGTTTATGGAAAAGTGATTAAAGAACTGCTTGCTTAATGCAGAATAGCTTATCGAGTTAATTTAATTAGACCTTAACCCAGAAGGCTTGCCTTCTGGGTTAATTTATTTAGTTCATGTCATAACCTACAACTCACTGCAAACTGCAAATCAAGCCGGTTTTTGCAGTGTATAGGTGGCCTGGAAACCACCGTAATAAGGATCAATAAAAATATGCGTAAGATAATTTACCTTTGCAGTATTATTCTCGTAGTGGCTAGCAGCTATGTCTATGCTGAAGCCGCTTTTGACTTCGAAACGTTAATGGAGTCAATTGATAACAACTCTCATAATCTGCAAGGCAATATTGCTAACAAAGAAGCAGCTCCTGCGATCGCACTGGCAAAACAAATGCAATCGGACTTTAAGCTGGTCGAAGGTTTTTTTGAAAAACGCGGCAATGCGAATGATGCCGTTGTTGATGCTAAAAGATACGAAGATTTGTCAGCCGAAATTGTGAAATTTATTGAAGCCAATGATTATGATTCTGCCTCTAATAAAGCGATTGAAATTTCAAACTCCTGTGACGATGCCTGTCACGATACTTATAAACCTCTTTAACCCCTATTTTTTAAGAGTAACTAATATGAAACGTATTTTATTAGGCTGCCTACTGTCCAGCGCCATCACATTACCTGCCTTCGCAGCCTTAACTGCCGGAACTCCTGCACCTGATTTTCAAACCCAAGCCTCGTTAGCGGGCAAAGCTTTTAATTATTCACTTAAAGAAGCGCTACAAAAAGGCCCTGTAGTGGTCTACTTTTATCCCTCTGCTTATACCGGTGGCTGTAATATTCAAGCGCATACTTTTGCCGTCAATAGTGATAAATTTGCTGCGGCTGGCGCAAGCATCGTGGGTGTATCTTTAGATTCTATCGATAGACTCAATGATTTCTCGGCTGATCCAGAATACTGCGCAGGTAAAGTAGCAGTTGCATCGGATACTGATGGTTCAATTTCTAAAGCTTACGATTTGGTTGTTAAAGCCGCTGCTGAAGGCAAGAAAGACTCTCGTGGCGTTGACATAACTCACGGCTTTGCAGAGCGTACCACTTTTATCATCACACCTGATGGTAAAATATCATCTACCTTGACAGGTCTTAAACCTGCAGAAAATGTTGAAAAGTCTCTAGAAGCTGTACAGCAACTAGCCGCCAGTAAACCAGTAAATTAATGATCATGAAGGTGTCGTGTTTTGTGCCTGCGTTATCACAAAGACGACGCCAACATTCTAAACTAAGCTGCTGGAAAAGATCAGCTTTATTAACGATTAGTACTTTTGCCCTGCTCGGCTCAGCCAAATGTATGGCTGATGCTGAAAGTATTGAAACGTCTAATCAAAAAATAGGAATTGGAAGCCCTATTCGTGGCAAAGAAAAATCTGACTCAGGGCGTTGCCAGGAATGTCATGGTGTAGATGGTATGAGTACGGACGCCAAGGTACCTAATCATGCGGGGCAATATGCTGATTACCTCATCAAACAACTTAAAAATTTTCAGTCTGGAGAACGTACCCACCAAGTCATGACTATTATGGCTGAAGATTTATCCACCGAGGACATCGCTGACATTGCGGCTTATTTTGCAAGTCAAAAACCGATGCAAGGTGAAGATGTTAATCGGGTCAATCCTGTTGCCTCTAACCTGTTTAACAACGGTGATCAAGCACGAGGCATTCCAGCCTGTAACAGTTGTCATGGCATTAATGGCAAAGGAAAAATCACCGATACGGTTGTTTATCCAATGATTGGCGGGCAACGTGAAACTTACTTGCGGGGTCAATTAGTTAACTGGAAATTAAATGAGCGTCATAACAGTCCAGAAGGGGTTATGAACAAAGTAGCCCAATTGCTCAGTGAGGATGAGATTGATGCCTTGGCTTATTATATTTCCGGGCTTTAGGGATACTGAATTATTTTCTACTTTCTGCTAATACACTCTTTCAAATTAATTAATTTTTTCTGACACTTTCATTCTTTCAGAGGGTAACTATGAAGTCTTTGAATTGGCTCTTATATCAAGTTCATCGATGGGTAGGTCTCGTACTGGGCTTATTCATGTTTTTTTGGTTTTTTACCGGCCTGGTCATCATGTACTCGAATCCGACCACTCAAAGCCGTAGTCAACAACTTGCTCATGCTGAAACATTAGCCCCAGAACTGAATTGGCTCAGCTTGGGTGAAGTATGGAGTCGGAATGCCGAAATTCGTAAAGCAGCAGCTGAGAGTCTGGCGAAACCCAATAAAGACACTAACGATAAAACAACGACTAAAGAAGCCAAGTCATCTGATGTCGGGATTGCAGATGCTCGCTTAGTCCGTACCGCTGGTGAACCTGAATGGATCATTGAAGACACTCAAGGTAAGTTTGTGGCTTTATCAGCCCTTGATGGTTCAGTTCGTAAAACCAACGTGGATCAAGCCTTAAAAATTGCTAAAAACTGGTATGCTAGCCAAGGTATCTATAATGTTGAGACCCGTTACCTGGAAACCGTTGAAAATCCCATTATCCTCCGCAATCAGGATGGCCTAAAGCCATTTCATCATATTGCTGTGGGTGATGATGGCGATGAACTCATGATTTCTACTCGTACGGGTGAAGTTTTGCACGCCTCGACACAACTTGATCGTGCGTTTTACTGGGCGGGTAACTGGTTACATCTACTTAAACCCCTTGAAGCCATTGCCTTAGGCAAAATTCGTAATGATGTACAACTGTATCTAGGTCTATTCGCTACCCTTGCAACATTAACAGGCATTATTATTGGCTGGCTGCGTTGGCGTCCTGGTTTTGGTGGCAGACCTACCTATTCACAAGGCCGCACTCAACCGTATAGAGAGTTCTGGTTTAAATGGCACTTCTGGAGTGGCCTTATTGGCGGTATTGTGGTGTTATTTTGGGCTTTCAGCGGCTTTATCGATACTAATCCAGGAAAAATATTCTCGGCAGCTAACCCAACTAAAGAAGAGTTAACCCGCTTTTCGGGTAAAGATTCACCGGATATTTTTCGTAACTGGCAACCTATTCTACCTGCCATTTTAAATGTTGCAGTTGATGGAGCCGATGTTGTTGAGCTGAGTTGGCGTCACCTGAATGATGAGTCGTTACTCCTTGCAAATACACGTGATGGTCAGCGCCTGCCCCAGGAATTAGATGGCTCAACCATTTCTACAAAGTTTAGTGATGCTTCCTTGTTGGAAGCCGTAGGTCGTGCCACTAAAAATGCGCCTATTGAAAGCCAGACTGTACTTAACGAATATGATAGCTACTATTACCCAAGACATCACCAAAATCAAATCGAAAAACCATTACCCGTTCTACAGGTAAAGTTGGCTGATGAGGCTGGCACTTACTACTACCTGGATCCTCAAGAGGGTCGTGTACTTGCTAAAGTTGATCGTAGTCGTCGGGTTTTTCGCTGGCTCTATTCTGCCCTGCACCATTGGGACTTTGGCTGGGTTTATCAAAGACCGATTTGGGATTTCTGGATGTTAACCTGGGTTTTACTTGGACTCGTGTTGGGTACCTCGTCTCTCGTCATGGGTTGGAAATTACTCAAGAAAACCTTAGCGCCAAAGAAAAAACGGGTGCCGCGTAAAAACTCTCGAAGCATCCATAAACTTGACCCTGAAATAAACTGTTAGACTTTCAGATGGATAGTTTCGAGACTAATCGAACACCATCACAATGCGCCTCCACAACGGTATATTAATTTTAGAGATAATCTAATCTAATTATACCGTTTCAAATAAATTGACTATTATCCTAATATAGCAACTAACATAAGAAAATTAACAGCCGTTATACCTAATATCGGTCATTTTTAAGAATTAACGAGCATATAGTTTATGGATACATTTTTAGGTAGCACTACTGCTGGAAGCTTGGAAGCTTCAACTCCGACCTTACTGGCTTTCGATGAATTGCAGTCGCGTTCATTATCTCTTTCAGTCAGAGCCACCGCGCTGGTTTTCGAGGATCCTGTTTCCCGCCGTTTATTAGAGCAAATTGAACGTATCGCACCCAGTGATGCTACGGTATTAGTGGTTGGAGAAACTGGAACGGGTAAGGAATTAGTCGCTAGACATATTCATGCCCTAAGCAATCGAAGTAAAAATGTATTTGGTGCCTTAAACTGCGCAGCACTGAGTGAACATCTGATTGAAAGCGAGTTGTTTGGTCATGAAAAGGGTTCCTTTACAGGCGCTTTAACCAGCAAAGAAGGCTGGTTTGAAACGGCTAATAAGGGTAGCCTATTCCTGGATGAAGTGGGTGACTTACCGTTTGGTATGCAAGCGAAATTATTACGGGTTTTACAAGAACGCGAAGTGGTTAAGGTTGGCTCAAGGCAACCTGTACCTGTTGATGTAAGAATTATCGCTGCAACCAATGTCAACCTGGAAGAGGCGGTGGCTGCTTCCCATTTTCGTGCTGACTTATATTATCGCTTTAATGTAGCGACTATTCAGTTAAGCCCTTTACGAGACAGACCCGGTGATATCCTGCCCTTAGCCAGACACTTTCTAAAGATTTATGGCGATCGTTTGGGCTATTCAGACGTTAAATTATTACCCTCTACTGAGCTCACCTTATTAAATTACGAATGGCCTGGCAATATCCGTGAACTTGAAAATGCTGTTCATAGAGCATTGCTGGTTTGCCCTAGTAACTTTTTACGCCCTGAAGATTTTAAATTGAGTGGTGTTAGGGCTTCGGAAAATGGCCCGACAATTTCAACGACTTCGTTAGAAAGTGCCATACAACGCTTGTGTGAGCAAGCGCCACCGAAGTTATTTGACATAGTCGAGGAAACAGTTATCAGAACGGCTTATGCCTTTTGTGAAGGCAATCAAGTACAAACCGCTAATTTGTTGGATATCAGTCGTAATGTATTGAGACATAAACTAGCTCTTTATGGAATGTTGCCTAATTCTCAAAGAAAATCAACGCGTGTACATGAAACTGAAACCACAGATGAAGGCTTTAGACTCAATGGTGCTGAAATCTCACCTTCCCTACTAAATACTAATTAATTTTTACTAGGGAACACGTATAAAAATACACAGAATACTTTGCCTGGCAACGTATTTAACAACTTAATCTTTGTAAAATATTATCTATTGGAGTTTAAAATGGGCTTTAGTGTTAGTCACTTGTTAGTTGTCTTGGCTATTGTATTAGTCATTTTTGGAACAAAACGTTTAAAAAATATTGGGACTGACCTAGGTGGTGCCATTAAAGGATTTCGTACAGCAGTCGCAGAAGGGGAAGACAAAGGTAAATCAGATAAAAGCGACGTTATCGATGGCGATACTTTTTTCAAGAACGATAAAGCTTAAGCATCATGTTTGAAGTGGGTTTTTCTGAGCTGTTCTTGATTGGCCTGGTCAGCTTATTGGTTATTGGCCCGGAACAATTACCCAAAGTTGCACGACTTGCTGGCTTCTGGATAGGCAAAAGTCGTCAAATGATTGCTTCTGTAAAAGATGAAATCCAAACAGAGTTGCAAGCCGATGAAATGCGCCAATTGATTAAAGAACACACTGACTTAACTGACGCACAGCATTTGCTTGATGAAACAGCCAGTGCCTTTAGTGCAACATTGCACCAACCTGTTATTGAAAGTACCGAATACTCTGAGCTAAAGTCAAAAATTCACTGAAAAATCGATTAGGTAACTCGTAATAAAAGTCTAAGCTCTGGTTGTCGCCGTTCCTTGACAATTTTGAAATATGTTACAATGTAAGCATATGTAGCTCTAAACCCTATTTTTAAAAATGAGGGCATTATCGATGCAATGTTACGAAAATGATGTAATCGCGTGGGCGAATGAACAAGCCGCGTTTATTCGTGCTGGCCAATTTAACATGCTTGACCTTGAACACTTAGCTGATGAGATTGAAGACGTGGGTAAAAGTGAACGAAGAGAACTTAGGAGCCGAATGGCTGTTTTGTTGGCCCACCTTCTAAAATGGCAATATCAGGAAGGCTTTAGAAGCAAGAGCTGGCAGCGGACAATCAAGGAGCAAAGAAGAGGGATTTCAGGTTGCTTGAAAGAAACTCCAAGCCTTAAAAACGATCTTACTCAACCCGATTGGTGGGAATGGGTGTGGTCAGATGCCGTCCCTCTTGCGGTAAAGGAAACCGGACTCGATTGCTTCCCCGATTCTTGTCCTTGGAGCATTGAGCTGATTATGAATTCTGAGTTTTGGCCTGAATAATGGCATTCTGCCTCTTAGGATCTGGTAAAAAATAACGCGGATTCAAATTTCAGGAAGTTATTTTTTACAGTATCCTAAAGGCAGCCGTTTTGAGAATATAGCCTCTTAGCAGGTGAATTTAGTGATGGATAAACTTAACCATCGGCCTCGTAAAACGTTAAACTATAAAACCCCTCATGACGTATTTTTTGGTGACAAGTTGCGTGAGGCTGCATGATTACTGGAATTGCACTTCGGAGTTGAATCCG
>CAIOMN010000199.1 GCA_903859415.1 uncultured Methylococcaceae bacterium | reverse complement strand
GCATACAGGCAGAAAAAGCCAAGTTGATCGCTGAGGGTAAGATTAAGAAAGATAAATCGCTTGCGGAGATAACTGAGGAAGAGAAGCCTTTTGATTTGCCGGTGGGGTGGGAGTGGGTTAGGCTTGATGAAATTTCTCATGTTGGCACGGGTGCTACCCCTTTGCGCACGAAGCCAGAATACTTTGAGCCATCTGAATTTAGCTGGGTAACCAGCGGAGAGACGTCAAACCCATATGTATTTGCAACCGAGCAATATGTTTCAACGCTAGCGCTTAAAGAAACCAATTTAACGATATATCCTAAAGGCACACTTGTCGTTGCAATGTATGGCCAAGGAAAAACGCGAGGCCAAATTACAGAGCTAATGATTGATGCCTGTACCAATCAAGCTTGCGCTGCAATTAGGCTATTCAATGCAGATAAACTTCACCGAAAGTATGTTAAATATTTTTTCGAGAAGACATATGATGAAATTAGAGAGTTAGCTGCTGGTGGAGCTCAGCCAAATCTAAATTTAAGCAAGATTAAAGATACGTTACTACCTCTTCCGCCACTTAACGAACAATATCGTATCGTCACTAAAGTTGATGAGCTAATGGCAACCTGCCACCAGCTAAAGGCCACTATCATTTCATCCAACCAGTTACAGCAAAAAATAGCTGATGTGTTGATTGTACAAACCGTCAATTAAGGATCGCTATGACTTTACTTGCCCCTAAATATCAGAATCTGCTGCCGACTGAGGATTATCTAACCGATAAAGTTGTTTTGGCGCAAGCCTGGAAAAAAGCTCACGAATATATCCGTTCTACCAATTGGTATGCTGATACTTTCGAGCTTGATCGCTCTGCCATTGATTTAGATGCGCAGCTTGATAAGTGGATTGAAGAATTGCAGGTTGAAACATTCACTTTTGATCCACTTCGTTTAGTGCCCGCACCTAAATCTGAGCGTTGGTATTTTAAAAAAATTAATCGGGTGGAGGATTTCTCCCTAGATTCTTTACTAGAAGCTAATGGTGATCAGGATTGCTCACACACTTGGCGTCCAGATATAGATAAACAAGAAGAATCAAAATCACTGCGTCCCTTGGCTCATGTGACTATTCGCGATCAATCGTTGATGACCGCTTTGATGATGTGTCTAGCCAATAAAGTGGAAACGCTCCAGTGTGCTACCTCGACTGAATTAACGAAGGTACACAAAAGAAAGTTGGTAAATTATGGCAATCGTCTTTATTGCACATTTAATGATGACGAAGCGAATTTTTCCTGGGGTAATGGCATTACCTACAGTAAATATTTCACAGATTATCAGCAGTTTTTAGCAAGGCCTATGTATTTTGGTGGCGAAGCCTTGCAGAAAAAAGTAAAAGATGAGCGAGTTTTTGAAGTACACCTCGA
This sequence comes from uncultured Methylococcaceae bacterium, assembly GCA_903859415.1. Taxonomy (GTDB): domain Bacteria; phylum Pseudomonadota; class Gammaproteobacteria; order Methylococcales; family Methylomonadaceae; genus Methylobacter_C. The sequence continues at coordinate 4,409 of CAIOMN010000199.1, read as the reverse complement.
CTTGGAGAAGTTTTACGATCGTATAGACCGTCTAAAATTGATTGAAAATATTCTTGCGTTATGTGACGAAAAAGCAGATGCCATTGTTACGCGATTGCTAACATGCTTTGAACATTGGGTCTGGGATAAAGAAAGTCCGACAATTTATGATGATGTTTGCTCTCAAAATAACAGCACCATTCCCTCAGGTATTCCTCAAGGTTTAGTCGCAGGTGGTTTCTTGTCCAATATTTATTTATTGGATTTTGATCGTTACCTGGGTGATCTAATTGGCAGTGATTTGACTGAAGGCATTCATCTAGTTGACTATTGTCGTTATGTTGACGACATGCGTTTAATTATTGTTGTCGATAAGAGCATAAAAGTTAAATCTATTGAGTATAGTATCCATGAAAAACTAGGCAAAAAAATACAGGATATTGGTCTGAATTTTAATCAAGAAAAAACACGAGTAGAAACATTCAGATCAAAGAAAAGTGGCATTTCAACTAAGTTAAATGACATTCAGAGCAAAGTCAGTGGGCCTCTTTCTATCAATGAAATCGATGAGCAGCTAGGTAGTTTGGAAGGGCTGATTGGTCTTGCTGACAGTCTGCGTTCGAGCGACAGCGACAAAGATAACACCAATCCGTTGGCTTTAATTGATGACCTCAATAATGATGTGCGTGAAGATACTTTATTGCGTTTTACTGCTAACAAAATCCATACCTTGCTTAAACAAAAACGCAGCTTAGTTGCTCAGGAAATCGGTGAAGATGGAAAATTAAAAGCCGGTTCATGGGATTTTTTACAAGAACGTATGGCTAGAAAGTTTATTGCTTGCTGGAGTAAAGATCCTTCATTGGTATTAATGCTCAAGAAAGGCTTGGAACTATTCCCCGATAAACGTATTTTAAACCCCGTACTGGATCAGTTAAGCATTGTTATTAAACGCAAGGAGTATCCGAAGCAACAAAAAATTGCAGGATACTGTTTAGGTGAGATTTTTCGTCATGCAGCCATAGCTATTCATATTAAGGAACGCTGGGCATTTCCCGCTCATGCTGATGTTGATGGATTTTTTGAGTGCTTACAAACTCTCGCCGTTGATATTGTCGAAAATGAAGATGACAAAGATAAAAATATCTTAGAACAAGCGCGGTTTTTTTGTTTGGTAAGAAATGATTCTTGCTTAGGTAAGGATACAAACAGCGAAAGTTTTAATACCATCACCAAGATTATGAAAGGTTTTCGCAGCATATCACCCGAAATGAAAGTGGCAGATTTTGTTGCGAATGCTTTATTAGCATATCAATTAGCTGAAAATAAAACTTTGGTTGTGAGAGCCGTGAATTGCATGCTGGAAAAAGCTGAGAAAAATTCACACCTCAGGAAAAATAAAAAACTCAATTATTTTCATGCACTGACATTTTGCAAAAAAGTAGCTGCTGAATCACCCATATTTTTTGTAGATCTCGTTAATACCGCCAAGAACAATGATTTATCATGGCCAAAATCATTTAAACAACTCATTGATCAAACTGGGATCTTATATTTACCTATCTCCGGCGATTTGAAGCGCTTCAAAGAATCAGAGTTAATATCACTATTAGGTGTTATTAAACGAACGGATAATCCCTTTTCTCATGAGAATGCAGTACTTGCATTACTTATGGCTGTACTTAATGGCGGCAAATTTGATGTTAAAAAAGATGCTATTGCCGACGATATTGTTGAGTTTAAAAAGATTATTGATATTGCTAACTGCAAAGTGCGTTGTCAAGATTGGGGCAAGATCCAATCATTAGATGTCGAATTAGAAATTGAATGGCCAGTTAGTGAAGATGAGCCGATATTCCCTGTGCCTGAATGGGTATCTGATAATCATAAGCCGTTATACCGGATAGGTATCTTTTTACGCAGTTGCTTAATGGGTAGTATTGATTGGTCAGGTATGAATGCGCGTGTGTCTAATCAAGCAAAATATACTGGATTGAAAACCAGCTTTATGAAACGCCAGTTAGGCATGATGCATTCACCTGAGGCGCTCAACGGTGAAACGGCTCCCATGTCTGGCTGGGTATCGAGCTTATTATTTCATTTACTGCAATGGCCAGGTACCAATATTCATGATGACGGTTATGATTGGCCAAAAGTCTGGGATTTAAAATCGCTTAAAAAGTTAGTCGAAGATCGTCTTAAATATCAGAAATCGTTATTTTGTAATATGTCTGGCATTCCTGCTTACGTGGAACGTGTAAGTTTGGATTGGCCAAAAGAAAAACAGGACCTTCGAGTTGTGATGGTGCAATCATTACTACCACTGAAAAATGATTTTGTTGATCATGGTTTAATGCTTGATACACCGATATATCGGGCTAGGCATCGCCGACATGTGGCAGCTGTTGCAGAGTTGATTTTGCATAAATCATATAGCCAAAACAGTATAGATGATAACAAATACAAAAAATCTAATATTGACCTCATCATTTGGCCTGAGCTGGCGGTCAATAATGAAGATATGGATATTCTTAAATGTTTAGCTGATAAAACAGGTGCGATCATTTTTACGGGTTTAACATTCACTCGTTTACTAGGTGTGGATGGTCCTAACAACATTGCAAAATGGGTAATTCCAAAAAAACAGGCAAGCGGTCGTCAGTTTATAAATCGTCTACAAGGCAAGTGGAACATGATGCAAGATGAGGTTGGCAAAGTTAAGCCTTGGCGACCCTATCAATTGCTGATTGAACTTGTGCATCCAGCATTTCCAAAAGAGAAAGGCTTTATGTTAACGGGCACTATTTGCTATGACGCCACCGATATCAAAATGACCGCTGATTTGAAAAATAAATCTGATGCTTATTTGGTTGTTGCTTTAAATAAAGATGTGAACACATTTGATTCCATGGTTGATGCTTTGTATTACCACATGTATCAGCATGTGGTGTTGGTCAATACGGGTGAATTTGGCGGGTCAGTGGCCAAAGCTCCCTATAAGGAAAGCTACGACAAGTTAATAACCCATGTTCATGGTACTAATCAGGTTTCAATTTCATCTTTTGAGATGAACATGTTTGATTTTAGAACTATTGGAAAAGCCTATAAGTCAGGTAAAAAACTTAAGACCAAGCCGGCAGGATAATAGCGTAGGAAATGTATAGCATTTACTATTGAGGGACGGCTCCAAAAAGACTGTTTTCATATAATCCAAAGTATGGTTATATTTTTCCTTCGTACATTTTTCGAGCTTCAAACGCATTATCTAGTCGTCTATGAATAAGTGATACCATTGAAAGAATATCTAAGGCATCTTGGGCTTCAATTGACCATTTAATCTTCGGTGCGTGAGCAGTTGTATTTCTAAAAGTACCGAACAAGCCTTTTATCAGATTCATAAAGCCCTTTTGTTCACTTTGCTCACTTTCAGTTTGCAAAGTATTTAAAGCAAGATGGGGTACTTTATCCTTGAAGGAAAAAGCGTCATCGGCAAGAGCGGCGCCGTCAGAATTCAAATCAGTTTTCATACGAATTTTATCAGCAACACTTTTGGTCGCTTCAAATACGACATGAAAATAGTTGTCTACAAGCAACTCTTCTCTACAATATAGCAATACATCAGGGTGAACTTTCCTGATCAGGAGATGTTCTTTAAGCATACTGGCTTTTGCTGCTGCTTCACTAATTGTATAAGACTTTGTCGTAGTAGATATTTTTCCATTTTCTTGTAATGAATATCCTGCGAAACTTAAAACTTTGTTCAGTTCAAAACGGGTATTATTAAACCATTCCTGATTATTAATATATTTACTGGGCTTCATAGCGTGTTCTATAAACGCCAAAATATTATTTGCAAACTTATCAAGATCTTGCTTATTGACTAGCGCTGAATTGAGTCTTTTCCACTTGGTACTTCCTGGAGAAATATCTTCTATCTTGCTGGCATTAAGAAGACTTGTTATCTCTGACCCAGTGAAACCATTGCTTGTGTCACCTAAAAGCTTAGCGATAGACTCAATTACAGTTAAGTCGAATTTTGAAATTGTTGCCATGTTTACCTGAAAATTTAACTTAAGTGTTTATCTGATTATTTATCTTACGGGGTATTAGTCTCGCAACACGCCTTCTTATATTATCCCGCCATCCTTTAGCACGTATGGATTCCTGATTGATATCGCGATTTTCCCATATCCCTGCATAACTGAAGAAATCAGTTTCAGATGTGGCGTTATTGCTTACTATCTTTATTGCGTCAGAACTGGTTTCTTCTAATAAAATCATTTTAACTTTTTTACCGTTCCACAATTACTGATGAGTGGGGAGATTAATCACACCATTATTGACGGTCGTTTGAAACTCAACAGCATTCATTTTTTAGCTTTTATTCGATGATGATTGATAACGTTAGCTATACTGTACATAAAATTCGT
>CAIOMN010000198.1 GCA_903859415.1 uncultured Methylococcaceae bacterium | reverse complement strand
GTCGATTAAGTCTTGATCGCCATCAAACATAAACCGGTAAGGACGTTCTACGGTAATGCGTCGATAGCCAAACGCAGTGCTATCAAATAGCTTGCTGAATGTCGATTCTGTAAAAGCATCGTATTCACGCAAGCTGTCATCAATCTGTTCATCCGATAAGTAGCGGCGTTTACTGCCCTCTGATTTACGCATCGCATTCCAGGTATTGCTGAAATTAATGAGTTGCACTTTGCCTTGACGCTCGGGCGTTTTTTTATTGCTTAACCTCCAAACATAATTGCTGATACTCCTCGGTTCCATTTCATTCTATCGAGGCTCAAGAATATCAGGGTCTGATACCACTTGAAATGATGTTCCAAAATGTTCCAATAACTATTGACAACAATATTTCTATCGGTATAATTAGCCACACTTTGTCACATCACCAAGGAAAACCAACATAGCTTCATATACCGCAACTGCAAAACGTAATCAAGGTCGTCAATCGTTTGTTATAGAATTTCGCCATCCGTTAATAACCGATAATAATGGAAAAAAGGGGCGTAAAGTCAGAAGAGGACTTGGAACAACAGATGAGCAAGAAGCAAAAGAATTAGAACATCAATTAAACCAGCTTTTGTTCGATGAATCTTGGCATTCAATAGCATCAGAAAATCGAGCTAAAGAGAGATTTGACAGCAGAATTGTCGAAATTTTCTATTGTGATATTTGCCCATCCCCAATTATCTTTCAAGAATTACGGGAAAAGCATCTGCCTTTACCTAAAGAAGAGTACAAATCAGTTCTTTTAATGGGCGTATCAGGCGCGGGCAAAACAACTTTACTGCGTCAATTGATGGGAACTGACCCCAAAAAAGAAAGTTTTCCGGCAACTTCAGTCAATAGAACAACAACTTGTGAAACAGAAGTGATTGCAAGCACTAATATTGAATATCAAGCAGTTGTTACATTTTTAAGTGAGCATGAAACCCGTTTTGAGATTGAGGAAGCATTATCTAGTGCCGCTGAACGTGCTATAGAAAGCAATGATGAGCACCGCATTGCTCAGGAATTGCTTGAAAGTAAAGATATGCGCTTTCGCTTAAAGTATCTGCTTGGAAGCTGGATTAGTAAAGACGAAGACGAAGACGAAGACGATCCATTTTCTGACGATGAATCACAAGAAACATTAGATGGAGATGAAAGTGATAGTATTAGTGAAGAGAATAGAAAGGCATATTTCTGCTTTCTACAAAATATTATTGCAAGAGTGAATGAGTTAGCGGCACAGCAACGCAAGAAAATTGAAGAAGAGTTAAATATTTCTTTAATAAGTAGCACTACCAGCGACCGTGACGCTTTACTAGAAACTATTTTAGATGAAATAAAGCAATCAAAGGAATTAGCAGACATTGCTGATGATATTTTAGAAGAAGTTAAAGGAAAATTCCTTTTAGTTAAAAATGGGAAAGTCGAGAAAAATACAACTGGATGGATTCGTGCATGGAGTTATGCAACACAAGACCGCCAAGATTTTATTAATGCAGTCAAACAGTTCTCAGGTATTCATTATAAATCATGGGGAAAACTTATTACACCTTTAGTCAACGGTATTCGCATTAAAGGTGCTTTCTTTCCTGAGTTTTTAAATGAAAAATCTTCTCTTGTATTAATTGACACTGAAGGATTACTTCACAAAGGTGGTGATTCAATTCGTGAACAATTGACAAGGCGTTTCATTGAAGTAGATTCTATTTTGCTTGTGGATGATGCAACTAAAGCAATGATGCATACAGAAAAAGCTCTTGAAGCTATTGCATCATGTGGACAAACACAGAAGTTATGTGTTGCTTTCACTCACATGGATAATGTGAAAGGTGATAATCTAAAAAACCTTGCATCTAAAAAAGAACACATTTTTAATGGAGTAAAAAATGTACTTGGAAACACCGTTTCTAAAAATATAGGACACGAAGCTGCTAATGCTATGCGTGAACATTTAGAAGAAAATACATTTTATTTAGGTTTTTTAGATCGTAAAGAAGGAAAGGGTGATTTACCAGAGCTATATAAAAAACTTGGTATTCCTATTCCAAAAAAGATTGAAAAGAGGTTGCATAATGCGCTTAATATCAACGGACTTGAACTTGCTATACAAGCAGCTACACAAGAATTTCGTTATAAATGGCGGACATATTTAGGTATTTATGGATTACCTAGAGCAACTGAGTTACATTCTTTACATTGGGCAACTATCAAGGCTTTAACTCGTCGTTATGCAGAAGGATGGGGGTTAAATGGTCTTGATTACAGTCCTATTGATGATGCTTGCGCTAGTTTGCGTAATGGACTTTCGCGCTTTTTGGAAGATGCACTGAGTGTAGAAAATATTGAAGAAAAAAACATTTTAGCCAATCAGATAAGGGCAAAATTAAATCCAGAAATAACAAACCTTATTATCAAACGCTTGCTTGTGGATGCTCAACAGCAATGGATACTAGCTTACCAATATAGTGGACGTGGTAGTACACATCCAAGAAAAATGGAAATAGAGGGGATTTATGACAAACAAATCCCTATTCCTCAATTACCAATGAATAAGCATGCAAACGACTTAATTATAGATATTAAAGTTACTTTAGAAAACATTACTTCAAGCTTTATTGATAAGCAGTCCGCGTAGCTCGTAGTTTGAAAAATAAAACAATATAATAATAAGAGAGCAAAGTTATATTTAAGTTTGCTCTCACCCCATCCCGTAAGAAGTGCGGCCAAGATCCATCATCATTTATTCCCACCTAAAGACAGATGAGAGCATTAACGCTGCTGTCCTTTCGACTGATTTCCTTTATTTCCTCAGAACGTAGAGTTAGATTCGTTATTTTCAACTCCGCCATAAGCACTATAGGCAGCAATATTTCTCAATTCAAAATAAATATCGTAGTGCACTCCGTTACCGACATGCAGTACATCAACTGTTTCCTGATTAAGTATTTTATATACAAGACTCTTAATACACATTGATATAACTGCCGGACCAAAAGGGACAAGATATACTTTTCGCCAAGGTTTAGATTTCAATTTTTCTGCAACCAAGATCAATATTTTTCTGATCTCATTATGAGCAGCTTCATGTGAAGAGAAATCAATATTGCCTCTTGATGCGATATATATCTCTCCTCTTTGATGACACGATTGAAGTGGATGTATTCCCGCATTTGCAATGATAGTTAACTCTAGGCCTTCTATTTCCTGCTCTTTTTTGTTGATTAATTCAAAAAGAGAGTCTTCACCAAACTTGCTTATGTATTCTTTAATAGCCTTATCAAGTGAATTAACCACCTTCACGTCCTCTTATTCAAATCAATCAGCCCACTGGTGTCCCGATCGAACTCTGTATAAAACCTGGCCTTGTAGGACTCGTTAAAATTTGAATCATTACTCGTAAGTATGATTTCAGTGACACCGTGATGCCATAGTGTAGTTGAAATATCTTTATGGAACTCTGCAAGGTATTCATACCTTAACTTAAAACAGCCGGGATCGATCATCTCTAGAGCAGCCATTTTTGAAAGACTTAGTGATTTCTTTGTTTCAAGTCTAATTCTGATCTTTGTATATGTCTGATTTATAAAAACAGTGGCTGATATTGGATCAACACTACCACTTGATGTGATTTCTGCATCCCACTGCCCATTTAGATTTGGTATTTTTATAAGGCCAAAATCATAAAGAGCTTTCCACTTCCATAAATATATATCAAACAATATAAAAAACAGACCAAAAACAGACCAAAAACAGACCAAAAACAGCAAAACCTGAAGGCGCCGCCAAAACGATGCCCATCGATGCATTTAGCATTGTCAGTAGAAAAGCAAATACACTACCTGCTAAGCTTGAAAGCAATGCGACGCAATAATAAATAAGCTTTCGATCATGATTTGATAATATGTACTCATGCATCTCAAATACTCTTTGTAAGAAATCTGAAAAAATTAAATTGTTAACGGTGTATCTACCATCAAATTCACTATACGCAACTGTCGAGGCAGCAACTCACCCCACTTGTAGCCTAGCATCATCACTAGAAACTGCTTGTAATCACGTTTTAACTGTCCTGTCCTGTTCTCTCAATCGTCCTCATTGATGTCAGCCATTAATCTTCAATGAAACTGAATTTTCCCACGTTACCGACTCTCGAACCTTTGATGACCGCTATGGTGGCTTCATTAGGCACCAACGGATCGAAAGGTAAGGTGCGTTCATACTCTACCCTTGTTAACAGCATTCTCACTACATCTGACACTGTAAAACCAATGACCTATCTCATGCCTATAAATTATTTAAAGCCCCAACGCGTCTAATTCATCCAAAAGTTGTAAGGCTTGTTTGGGATTACCGCGTAACCCTGCTGCAATGAAACGTTGCTTAGCTTCTTCTTCAGCTAAAACTTGGGCAGATAATTCAACCATCAGTTTATTCAAACTCATGTCACGCACTTTAGCAATATTTTTCAGCTTTTCAGCCATATCATCGGGTAATCTAATAGATAAACTTGTCATGATTTTAGTAACCTCAATAATTCTACAGGAGTAATAACTTCATAACCTAAATGCTTAAGCTCAGCATAGGCAAAATCTGCTATATTATTAGTAACGATGTAAGTCGCTTGTGCTGCTATTGCTAATTCTACTAAATGATTATCGGCTTCATCACGCAAATTGGGTCGCCATAAATAACGTGCGTCAACGGGTTTACAAATGTGTGCAAAACCATCCAAAAACTCCATTAAAGATACCGTAGTTTGTTGGCAAAGTGCCTGGATATTTTGTCTATTCAGCAAATCCTGATATTCCAGATACAAAGCATTACCTACAAACGGCTGCAAATCCCCCATAAGGCATAAGCGAAGAATTTCACGATTAGGACCTTTACCACTAATTAATCCAGCAACCAGAACATTGGTATCAATGACAACTTTAATTGTCATATCATTCTGCCGTTAAATATATGCATGGATGAATCGTAGCATAATTTCATTAGTATTTTAAACCTCATTCCGCAACTTCTGCCAGCATGGCCGCTATTCTTGCTTCACTGGCTTTTAAATCGACATCAATGTCGTGCAAGGCGCGTGTTTGAGTAAAGATGGCCTCGTCATTATGTAAAACCAACTTGGTCACGAAGCGCACCACATCGCTGGGCGTCATGAATTCACCGGCTTTTTCATTCACAGAGGCGCCGAATTTACGGATTAAGTGTTCATAAACGTTACTCATCACCCGCTCAGAAACCACATCAGGATGTAAGTCTATTTCGGCAAAGTTTTTGACGACGCGATACAGTAAGTTGGCTTTATCCAGTTTAACTAGGGTATTGGCAAAACCGAATTCTTCAAAAATAACACGCACATTAGGAGAAAAATGCCGAATGTAATCTTCCAGATTAGCGCGGGTATCCGTGGTGCCCAGAGTCGCTAAAGTATATTGACTGGTGTTATAAAAGGAAAAACCGGCAATATGAGGGAGCACTAAATCAAGGTCAATGCCACTGTCTTTTTCTTGCTGATAATGAGCGATTACAGCTGCTTGATTGGGCTCTAATACACACTCAAGTCGCCGTAACAGTAGCAAGGGTAAAATAATACGCGCAAACTCGGTGTGTTTAAAGTCGCCCCATAAATCTTCAGCGTTTTTCCATATAAAATCAGAAAGTGTCGCGCTATTGCTAGTTCTGAGTTGTTCAGCCATTGAGCAGTCCCTTGAGGTTTAGATGATGATGTTAGACTATTATAGTGTTTTTAATGGGTAGTGTGGACTCGAATGTGTTATTACATAGTGTTACCATTTAAGTTAAGCTCTTGTTCAGCTAGCAGAGCCTAGATTGTTGCAGCATCCCTACTCTTTTTGATGAGATCAACCCAATGAATATACGTCCCCGCTTTAACTTACTAGCATTGATATTGATGATTACTCTTTTATCATCAAGCTTTTTTGTTAGCCCACAAAGTCAGGCTAACTCTAACTATAATGCCACTGTCAACATTCGGGTTTTTTTCGATGCTCTTTCACCCTATGGCGTCTGGGTAAATCACCCTGTTTACGGAGAAGTGTGGTATCCAAACGATGTTGCTTCTGATTGGCGACCCTACACGGATGGATACTGGGCAAACACAGATGAATATGGCTGGCTGTGGGTTGCGGATGAGCCTTGGGGGTGGGCACCTTTTCATTATGGACGCTGGGCTTGGGATGACTGGTATGGCTGGATTTGGGTACCTGGGAATGTCTGGGCACCCGCTTGGGTGTTCTGGCGTTCGGGTGAGGGTTATGCAGCCTGGTCTCCAATGCCACCGAATGTGGTATGGCAGCCCGGAGTCGGCCTGAATACCAGTTATTTTGACTATGATCGCGATTTACCGTGGTATTCATGGATTATCGTACGAGATTATGATCTTCCTCGTCGTCATATCAGAGAACATATATTTCCATCGCAAGAAAATCGGGAAATTATTAACAGGACGCACAATACACATAATTTAAGCTGGAATCATAACACCATTGTCAATGAGGGCATCCCGGTCAGGGAGATAGAAACTATCACTAAACAACCCATTGAACATATTGCGCCTACAGTGCATGACAGAATAATTGATTATAAAAACAGACATACGGAGGGGCAGCCTGACATTATCCGATTGCCAATGGCTGCATCTAGTTCTCAGGAAATCAAACAAAATGAAGAACTGGCAAGACGGCTAGATGGCAAAAGACCCGATGGGACCAGAACAGAGCAACCTGTTATGGGTTCAATACAACCCAATAATCAGGATACCCGATTGCCTGGACGATTGGTCGGAATACACAGGCAACCGCCCACCACTTTTTCGGATCCGAATGGAAATAATAGTTATCAATCTCCAGTACCAGAATCTCCAATAGGACGAAACCCGCGTACATTTGAGTCTGCCCAGCAACCATCCGTTAATATACGAGAATCTATTCCGGTTCCCATTGTTGAGCAACAGCAAATGCAAATTCAGCAACAACAGGCTGAACGTGCTCAACAAGAAGCACAGCAACGGCAATTGCAGGAATCTACTCGTCAGCAGGAAACACAACAACAAATGCAAATTCAGCAACAACAGGTTGAACGTGCTCAACAAGAGGCTCAGCAACGGCAGTTGCAGGAATCTACTCGTCAGCAGGAAACACAACAACAAATGCAAATTCAGCAACAACAGGTTGAACGTGCTCAACAAGAGGCTCAGCAACGGCAGTTGCAGGAACCTACTCGTCAGCAGGAAACACAACAACAAATGCAAATTCAGCGACAACAGAGCGAACGCGCTCAACAAGAAGCTCAGCAACAGCAACGGCAGTTGCAGGAATCAGCCCGTCAGCAGGAAGCGCAACAGCAGATGCAAATTCAGCAACAACAGGCCGAACGCGCTCAACAAGAGGCTCAGCAACGGCAATTGCAGGAATCAGCCCGTCAGCAAGAAACGCAACAGCAAATGCAAATTCAGCAACAACAGGCCGAACGCGCTCAACAAGAGGCTCAGCAACAGCAACGGCAATTGCAGGAATCAGCCCGTCAGCAGGAAGCGCAACAGCAAATGCAAATTCAGCAACAACAGGCCGAACGTGCTCAACAAGAGGCTCAGCAACAGCAACGGCAATTGCAGGAATCAGCACGTCAGCAGGAAGCACAACAGCAGATGCAAATTCAGCAACAACAGGCCGAGCGGGCCAGAAAAGAAGCGGAACAAAGGGGCGCAAATGTTGGAGACCGCCATTGATGCCTAAATTTGTCCTGATTCGGCCACAGTTTCCAGAGCGAAGCAGTGGCAGGCGAACGGCTGGAACTGGAGTCAGAGTTTATGTTTAACGGGTGCCTGCTCCTTATCACCCCACATAGTGGTATTAATTTAAGTTGCTGGCTTTCCCCATAGACTCTTCAGCCACCTCTCCACATCATTAACATAAGTAAAAATTACTGGTACGACTAACAAACAGAGTAAGGTCGAACAAATCAGGCCGCCAATGACTGCTGTTGCCATAGGTTGTCGAAAACCGCTGTCCGTGCCGATACCCAAAGCAATCGGTAACATGCCAGCTATCATGGCCACGGTGGTCATGACTATCGGGCGGGCACGTTTGTGACAGGCGTCGATCAGGGCTTCGACCCTACCTTGATTTCTATCACGCATCCCGACAATCGTGTATTCCACCAGCAGAATAGAGTTTTTGGTGACAATACCCATCAACATAATAATCCCTATCATGGACGACATATCCAGTTCGCTGCCGCTGACCAGCAAGGCGATAAATGCGCCCCCCAGTGATAACGGGATAGCAGATAGTATCGTAATGGGCTGAAAGAAATCCTTGAACAACAGCACCAATACACAGAATACACACACAATGCCGGTGAGCATTGCCATTCCGAAACCACCCATCAGCTCTTTCATAACTTCAGCATCACCGGTCTGGATTAAATGTACGCTGGATGGCATGCCGATCACCGCAGGCAACGCTTGTGCCGCTTTCATGGCTTGCCCCAACGGCATACCGGTCAATTCGGCATTAATGGTGACAAAGCGCTGGCGGTCATAGCGGTCAATTTGCGTTGAACCACTTTCCAGACTGAGTTTAGCCACACTGGCAAGCGGAACCAGACCCGTACGGGAACGAACACGCAAATTGGCGATGGCTTCCAAATCCCTGCGTGCCGTGTCCGCCATGCGCACCCGAATATATAACTGACGATTATCCAGATTGAGCTTGGCTAGCTGGTTATCAAAATCGCCGCTGGTAGCAATGCGCACGGTTTCGCCGATAAGTTCAGCGGTGACACCCAAATCCGCAGCGCGATGCCAATCCGGGCGAATGATGATTTCCGGGCTTTCCAGATCGGCCGTAGAATTGATATTGCTTAGGGTGCCGACGTTGCGTAACTCTCGCTCTACCGCTTGTGCGGTGGATTTGAGCGCATTTTCATTATCACTGGCCAGAATCAAAGCAAATTTACCACCCGGCCCGCCAGTGCTGATGCTAAAACGCGCACCTGGAACCGTTTGCAAAGCCTGTCTGGCTCCACGCTCAATCTCGGCTTGCGGTGGACGCAGAGCACGATCGGCAAAACTTAACAATACCGAACCTTTGCGGACGCCACCGGTAGCCTGAGAATTGCCAACTGCGGCGAAAGTATGATCAATACCGGCTGCCTGAGCCAAGGACTTACGAATAGATTCGGCGACAGTCACGCTATCGTCCAAAGAACTGCCGGGGGGCAATTCAAAGTTAAGCGAGGTATAGCCCCGGTCTGAAGCAGGCATAAAACCGGTATTAATAAACGGTAGCAGGCTACAACTGGCGATAAAGAATACCGTGCTCAATATCAGCGTGGTACGGCGGTTGGCTAGCGTCCAGCTGACCATTTTGATGTAACGCCTCATGTAGTTGCCCTCAGGCGTCTCTGCCTGCGGGTGGGATTTAAGAAAAAACACCGCTAACATCGGCGTCAATAAGCGGGCTACCAATAAGGATGCCAATACGGCGACCACTGCCGTCCAGCCGAATTGCCGAAAAAACAGCCCGGGGATCCCGCTCATCGCAGCGGTCGGAAAAAAGACTGCGACTAGCGCGAACGTAGTCGCAATCACCGCCAGCGCAATTTCCGTAACGGCATCGCCCGCAGCCTGACGGATCGATTTTCCACTACGCGCATGACGGGCGATGTTTTCGATTTCTACAATGGCGTCGCCCGCCAATCGCGCAGAAACCACCAGACTACCAATACCGCCAGCAGCGAACCTTCATACAGCATGTCCATGGAACCTTCAAACTGATCATGGGTATACTGCACCGTGCCGGCAATCAGAGTAAAACCTAGCGTATCATCTGCTTGTTGCAGCTTTTTCAGCGTTGCATCCAGCTTTGCGGCGATCACGGTTTCATCCGCACCTTTGGCCCGATACATGCTAAAACCCAGCACTGTTTTGCCGTCCAGCAGGGCCGTCTGGGTGCGTTCCGCTATGGTATCGCGAACCGTAGCGAGTTGATCTAAACGAAAGCTTTTACCCGTGCTCAGGGCAATAGGCAATGCGGCCAATTCTGCTGCCTGACAGTAGCCAGCGTGCGTACCGTTTGTTCATCTTCCCCCAGATTGCCACGTCCACCTGACGATTGTTGTTGTACCTGACGCAGCGCATGCGATACATCTGTGGCTGTAACACCCAAGGACGCTAAGCGTACCGGATCGACCTCTACCCTTACCTCACGTGTTACGCCCCCCAAGCGTTCGTAACGCCCCACACCGGGAACCGCCATAACAGCTTTTGCTAATTGATTGTCCACGAACCAGGACAAGGTTTCTTCATTCATGCTGGTAGATGAAACAGCATAAGTCAACATGGGTGCGCCAATCACATTGACAGCACTAATCACAGGTTGCTGCAGACTGCCCGGCAGATTGGTACGTACCTGATCGACGGCGTCTTTGGTTTCAATCAAGGCATCAGAAACGGCTTTTTCAAGGACGAATTCGACGGTGATAGTCACCAGCCCATCCCGGATGGCGGTACGAATATGTTTGATACCCGCTACGTTGGCTATCGAATCTTCAACTTTACGGGCAACTTCGGTTTCAAGCTGGGCAGGCGCAGCACCGGGCTGGGTAAGCTTTACCGTGATGGTCGGCAAATCCAGATCCGGCATACTCTGGACAGATAGCTGCTGAAAACCGCGCAGTCCGGCAATGCTTAACAGAATGAAGAGCAGAATGGATGGAATAGGATTGCGGATGGACCAGGTTGCCAGATTCATTGCTACGTCCTAATGTACTGTATCGGTGGCAGGCAATACTTTTACTAAATCGCCGTCATTAAGAAAACCAGCGCCCTGTGCGACCACTTGCGCGTTTTCGTCCAGTCCTTCCAGAATTTCCACGTCCTGCCCTTGTCGACGTCCAGTGACAACCCTTTGCAGCTTAACTTCGGATATCTCTTTATTTTCGTTGAGTTTAACCACATAGCTGTGACCATCACGAATAATAACACTGGCCGCTGGTACAACCAGTGCAGGACTTTGGGTTAATAAAATTCGCCCATTGGCATACATGCCTGCGCGTGAAAGACTACCCGGTTCAACGTCAGCGAATAAGGTGCCCAATCGGGATTGACTGTCCAATGAGCTGGCAATTTTTCTAACTTTAGCTGTAGCATGACTACCATCAGGGAGCTCTAGCTGAATGCTTTGCCCGATTTTGATTTTTGCTAATTGTTCAGCCGTTAATTCTCCTCGCCATTCCATTCGGTTTTGGCGAATCAGTTTAAACAACTCCTGACCAATACTGTACACGGTGCCGAGCGTAGCGTTACGTGAACTGATGATGCCATCGTCAGGCGCGGTGACTTCTGCATAACGGAGCTGTATCCGCTTTGCCGCCAGCTGTGCTTTAACTGTGTCTACCTGGGCCTTTGTCGTTAGGGCTTGGGTCTGGTTTTGCAAAATATCCTGCTTACTTAATCCGCCATTTTCTTGCAGTAACGCAGCGCGTTCTCGATTTGCCTCAGCCTGAGCCGCATTGGCTTCCGCCTGCGTCAAGGTAGCCATAAGCTGGGCTTCATCGGTTTTGAGCATGCCTGTATCAAAACGCGCCACCAATTGACCTCGGTGCACCACGTCTCCCACCTCTGCACTGACTTCAACCAGACGCAGACCGATTACTTCAGAAATAATTAAGATCGTGCAAGAGGAGCTCGGCATACTTGCCACAGAATTACCCGAAGGGTAGAGCTTAACCAGTCAATCAAGTGCCGTGATAATAGCCACCTTTACTCTCTGTATTCACCTTTTTAACGGGGACCGCTACTTTCTTGGCTGGAGAGATAACAGGGGCAGTTTTGCTAGCAATGACTGATTCTGGCTTTTTTGCCTTTGGCGCAACCGTTGTCAATGCTGTTTTTTGTGCTGCTGTTTTCTGAACAGACGCGACTTGAGCAGCGCTTTTTAACGTCGAGCCTTTCTGAGCGGGAGCAGCTAAAGCTGCATTTTTCAGAATTGAAGTTTTCTGAATAGGTGCTGGCAGTACTTTTTTACCGCCAGCCACCACAACGACAGGTGCCGATTTCTTGCCAACAGTTGAATTTAATGCCACAGGTTTTGTTACGTTTTTAGGCGCAGCCGCAACAACCGCAGGCTTTTTAACCTCCGCGACCTTAGTAGGTTTTTCAACGGCTTTCTTAACGATATCCTCAATGACAGGCTCTTCTTCTTGCACTGGTGGCACGCCTTCATAGAGCGCTACGGGTGTTCCATCTAAATCTTTAACCGCTTTATTCAAGGCAACCTGATCAAAATCGGGTATCTCACCGTTATTTGCTTTTTGGATAAGATCCAAAGCGATGGCATAACGTTGGTCCTGGGTCTTCTCTTCGCCTTCAAGATCAGGATGCGCTTCAATATACAGTGTATTATTTAACCAACCCACTTTAATAGGCTGTTTAACAATATAAACGGAGGTTCCTACCGGGACAGAGTTATATAAAGCCTCTATATCTTCTGGATGCATACGCACACAACCATGGGTAATTTGCATCCCAATACCAAAAATCTTATCAATGTCAGTTCCGTGTATTCTGTAATCCCCAGGTAAGTTGAGATACAAGGCATAAGCCCCCAAAGGGTTATGAATGCCTGGGGGCACGACTTCTGGTAACGGATCACCATTAGCAGCGTGTTCACGACGAATTGATTCAGGTGGATGCCAGGAAGGGTCTTTCACTTTTTTAGCAACCGTGGTTCTACCCAGTGGCGTTTGCCAATCTTGTCTACCAACCCCGTGCGAATACGATCTAACAGTACCGGGTTGATCTGCTGGATAATAATACATGCGGTATTCAGCAATATTTAAGGTGATACCCACATGTGGACTATCTGGCAAGATTCGCTTATTTGGCAAACGAATCACCGTCCCTTTCTTGATCAACCAACGATCCAATTTTGGATTTAAGGTAACAATTTCGGTTTGCCCCAAGTTAAAACGTCTGGCAACATCCAATAAAGTTTGATCATGGTCTGCCGTCATGGTGAGAGTTTCTTCGGGGGAAAGTTCAATCACTCTATCCCCTTTTGTTGCTGGCAAATTATAAGTGGTAGCATGAGCACTGCTCGTCAATACCAACAAAAAGACTGAACGAGCGATAAAGGCATGAATCTTCATTACGATAATTTTCTCAGGAACAAAACAAAAATAGTTAATTACAAACAATCCAAAATAGCACGTTTAACAGCATCCAGATCCGCTTCAATAGTTACTGGTTTAGCATCAGCACATTGTTGCATAGCAATTTCCGGATCTTTAATACCATTGCCTGTTAAGGTACAAACGATCTTGCTGCCTTCAGGGATTTTTCCAGAAGCAATGTCATGTAATGCGCCGGCTAATGAAGTGGCTGAAGCAGGTTCACAAAAAATGCCTTCAAATTGAGATAACATTTTTTGCGCCGCCAATATTTTTTCATCACTGAACTTGTCAAACCAACCACCTGACTCTTGTTGAGCTGCAATTGCAAAATCCCATGATTGCGGATTACCAATACGAATGGCAGTGGCTACAGTTTCTGGATTATCAATCTTGTGTCCAGCCACAAAAGGTGCCGCACCCGCTGCTTGATAACCACACATCACTGGCCGATTACTGCAAACGCGTTCTGTTGCATATTCCTTGTAGCCTTTCCAATAGGCAGAAATATTGCCCGCGTTACCGACAGGTAAACAATGATAGTCAGGAGCAAAGCCCAATTCATCAACAATTTCAAAAGCAGCTGTTTTTTGACCTTCTAATCTAAACGGATTAATAGAGTTAACTATTGAAACCGGTGCATGATTGGCAACTTCTTTAACCAATTCCATGCCTTGGTCAAAATTACCGTTAATTTGAATGATGGTCGCATTATACATTAAGGTTTGCGCTAGCTTGCCTAAGGCAATTTTACCTTCTGGTATCAACACAAACGCTTTAATTCCAGCACGTGCCGCATAGGCTGCCGCTGAGGCTGAGGTATTACCGGTTGATGCACAAATAATAGCCTGACTGCCGGCTTCTACAGCTTTAGTCACTGCCATCGTCATGCCACGATCTTTAAATGAACCGGTTGGATTGAGACCTTCAAACTTGACGTAAATATCAACGTCTTTGCCTATCATTCTGGGAATATTTTGTAATTGAATGAGTGGCGTATTGCCTTCACATAGGCTGATGATACGGGTCGATTTGCTAACGGGCAAACGGTCTCTATAACGCTCAATTAATCCGGTGTAATGTTTTTGCATAATAAGGTTTATTTATTTTCCAATGTTTCTAAGCGAATACGGTTTACTTTACCATTCACCGTGTCTAAAGCTTCGATTGCGGCAATCGCTGCATTCATTTCTTTTTCCAGAGTAATCTGCGTCAACAAGATAATGGGTATCAGCGTTTCATCAGGCAGCGCTTCTTTCTGGATGATGGCTTCAATGCTAATATTATGATCAGCCAGAATACGTGTCACATCGGCTAAAACACCTGGCTTATCTTCTGTACACAAGCGTAAATAATACGATGTTTTGAAGTTGTCTGGGTGTAAAACCAGTATATCTGACAACGATTCTGCCTGAAACGCTAAATGCGGCACCCTATTTTCAGGGTCACTGGTTAACGCTCTTGCGACATCAACTATGTCAGCCACGACGGCTGAAGCGGTGGGCTCGGCACCCGCACCCGGTCCATAATAAAGCGTATTACCCACAGCATCACCTCTGACGACAATGGCATTCATAACCCCATTAACGTTGGCAATCAAACGGCGCTCAGGTATTAGCGTGGGATGCACTCTTAATTCAATGCCTTCAGGCGTTTTTCTGGCAATCCCTAAATGTTTTATGCGATAGCCGAGTCGTTCTGCATATTCAACATCCAAGCGGGTAATGCGGCTAATCCCTTCAGTGTAGATTTTATCAAACTGTAGCGGAATCCCAAAAGCAATTGAGGCTAATATGGTTAATTTGTGTGCAGCATCAATCCCTTCGACATCAAAAGTAGGGTCTGCTTCAGCATAGCCCAAGGCTTGTGCTTCTGCCAGTACATCATCAAAATCCCGGCCTTTATCACGCATTTCTGTCAGAATAAAATTGCCGGTGCCGTTGATAATGCCCGCCAACCATTCAATTTCATTGCCAGCCAAGCCTTCACGGATGGCTTTAATAATGGGAATGCCACCCGCAACTGCGGCTTCAAAAGCGACGATAACGCCTTTTTCACTGGCTTTTGCAAAGATCTCATTACCGTGCAGGGCAATCAGTGACTTATTGGCGGTTACAACGTGCTTGCCATTTTCCAGCGCCTTTAATATCCAATCCTTAACAACACCACCGCCGCCAATCAATTCCACTACGATCTCGATTTCGGGATCATTAATGATATCCATCGGGTCGGCACTTAAAATGATACCTTCGGTATCGCAAATCCGAACTTTATTTAAGTCCTTTGCAGAAGCTCGGGTAATAATGATTTCTCTACCCGCACGTCGAGCAATTTCTGCGGCATTACGCTTTAATACGTTGACAGTACCACCACCGACTGTGCCCAGCCCTAATACACCTACTTTTACCGGTTTCAAATTAAGCTCCAGTTAAAAACATTCACGTCCAAATTGACTCAGGCTAAGCTTAGATTACACCGTCTTTTTTCATCATCAAACGAATCCCTCTGACGGCTTGACGGGTACGGTGTTCATTTTCAATCAACCCAAAGCGTACATGGTCATCACCATAATTACCAAAACCAATGCCAGGCGCTACCGCCACTTTGGCTTCTAACAATAATTTTTTAGAAAACTCTAAGGAGCCCATGTCTTTATAAGCGTCTGGTATTTTTGCCCAAACAAACATGGTTGCTTTCGGTTTTTGAACAGGCCATCCTGCCGCTGTCAGCCCATCACACAAAACATCACGACGTTTTCTGTACATTTCAGCTATTTCATGCACACAGTCTTGTGGCCCTTCTAAAGCCGCAATGGCTGCAATTTGAATCGGTGCAAAGGTGCCGTAATCCAGATAGGATTTAATTCTTGCCAACGCAGAAACCAACTCTTTATTGCCGCACATAAAGCCCACCCGCCAGCCTGGCATGTTGTAGCTTTTGGACATTGAGAAAAACTCTACAGCGATATCTTTTGCGCCTTCCACTTGAAGTATAGACGGTGTGACATACCCATCAAATACGATGTCGGCATAGGCAATATCTTGAACAACCCAAATGTTATGTTCTTTTGCAACTGCAATAATTTTCTCAAAAAAATCCAGTTCTACGCATTGTGTTGTAGGATTACCTGGGAAATTAAGAATCAACATCTTTGGCTTAGGCCATGAATCGACTATGGCTTTTTGCAATTCTTCAAAAAAGTCACCGCCTGGAATCATCGGTACATGACGTAAATCTGCACCCGCAATAACAACACCATAAGGATGAATCGGATAAGCTGGATTGGGCACCAATACGACATCACCCGGCCCTAAGGTAGCTAAGGCTAAATGCGCTAAACCTTCTTTTGAACCAATGGTGACGATAGCTTCTGTTTCAGGGTCCAAATCGACATCAAAGCGGGTTTTGTACCAGTTACAAATTGCTTTTCTCAATCGGGGTATGCCCTTTGAAACGGAGTAACGATGAGTATCTGGGCGATGCACTGCCTCTATCAATTTATCAACGATATGTTGAGGTGTGGGCTGATCAGGATTACCCATACCGAAATCAATAATATCCTCTCCCGCTGCACGAGCTTTGGCTTTTAAATCATTAACAATATTAAAAACGTAGGGAGGTAAACGACTTATTCTATGAAATTCTTGCATTACGAGCTCTTGAACAACCTGAATATGAGTAAGGTTAAAAAACGTAGCTTCTCGGCAATAAGCCACACATTAATCGAGCGTGTAAATTTTTACCTTTAGCGAATAATGAGAAGTTACAAAAAAACTGCTTAAATTACTGGTGTTCAACGTTTCTGTCAAATTTAACAGAAAAAACACCCAAATTATTAATAGACTTTTATTGTTTCATTCCTAAATCAATAGCCCGCTTTAGGGCCAACACTTGCTCAACGCGAGCTAAATCTTCTGGGGTGTCAACACCGGCTTGGGGTGTTTTATCTACCACCTTCACCTTAACCGCTTCGCCGTGCCATAATATTCTGAGTTGCTCTAAGGCTTCAATCGATTCCAGTGTCGAGGGTTCCCAAGCACAGTAACGTTCTAAAAAATCCACCGTGTAAGCATACATCCCAATATGACGGAGATAAGCTATTCGTCCGGACGGTATTGCACCCGATTGACCGAAGCTATCCCGCTCCCAAGGAATCGGCGCACGACTAAAATAAAGCGCATAACCGGCTTTATTTACGACGACTTTAACAGCATTAGAATTAAATATCTCATCTGAATCAAGAATATTGGCAGCTAATGTGGCAATTCCTGCTAGCTTTTGTTCAGCTAAAGCGTTAGCCACTTCACGAATCAGGAGGGGCGGAATTAGAGGCTCATCACCTTGCAGGTTAACGATAATCTCGTCAGCACGCCAACCACACTGCTGAGCTACTTCGGCAATTCTTTCTGTGCCGCTTTGATGATCGGACCGAGTCATGACCACACGAATACCTAATGCAGTGACCGCCTCCTGGATCTGTATATTATCAGTGGCGACAATAATTTCATCTGCACCCGCTTCCTGAGCACGCTCACAGACATGAGCGATCATCGGTTTGCCTGCTATTGGCAATAAGGGTTTACCAGGTAATCTGGTTGAAGCGTATCGGGCAGGAATAACTACCTTAAACGGCAAACTCATTTGTATAATGCGTCGACTTCATCGTTGCTTAAAACGCGGGCTTCGTCTTCCAGCATGACTGGAATATCATCACGAATAGGAAAAGCCAAGCGGTCTGCTCTGCAAATCAGTTCTTCTTTAGTCTTGTCATAACGCAATGAACTCTTGCAAATAGGACAGGCTAAAATATCAAACAGTTTTTTATCTATCATGCTTTTCTCTTCAGTAGGTTTAATAATTGTTCAGTAAATAAAGGCTCAGGAACTGCATTAACAGGAAGATACCAATGCTGTGATTGAGCAAACTCAATACATTTTACGGCATCTTTTTCTGTCATTAATACCGGTTTCTTATCTCCATAATCAATATCCTGAGGCTGGTATTGATAATGATCAGGAAAGCTATGGCCTGTACAAACTAATCCAGCACTCTTAAGCACGTTAAAAAAACGCTCAGGGTTGCCAATTCCAGCCATAGCATGGCAGGCCACGCCATTAAATTCTTGCAAGGATTTTTGTTCTCCCGTTACGCAATTGACTAGCTGATCACCTACTAATCTCATAGAAAACTCATTGTCTTCGTAAGCATCGCCATTAACGATCAGTAGATCAACCGTTTTTAACCGCTCTATAGGCTCACGGAGTGGACCTGCAGGTAAGCAATAACCGTTACCAAAACGCCTGTCTCCGTCAATTACAGCAATCTCTAGTGTTCTATTCAACGCGTAATGTTGCATCCCATCATCCGATAAGATTACATCACAGGCACCCTGACTCAACAATAGATTTGCTGCGTCAACCCGCGATGGTCCAACTGCCATAGGGCAACCGGTTCTTTTGGCTATCAGTAGTGCTTCATCACCCATTTGTTTAGGGTCACTATCAACCGTCACCCGTTGTGGCCATAACTCGGCTTGCCCGCCGTAACCCCGGCTAATAATTCCCGGTTGATATCCCTCCGATTTCAGGAGTTCCGCTAACCAAATAATTAAAGGTGTTTTACCCGTACCCCCTACGGTAATATTGCCGACTACGATAACAGGTATGGGTAGCGTATGCTTTTTTAATAAGCCTGTCCGGTATAAAAACTTCCTAAATTTAACCACATCACTGAATAAAAAGCCCAAAGGCATTAACCAGGCGCCAATAAAATGGTCTTCGTACCAAATATCAGTTAACCAGCGGCTTAGAGTTTTCTTCATGATTTCGGTTTTGAATGTAGGGCAGCAAAAGTAATATGACTAAAGCCCACCGCACTCGCGGCTTCTAATGCGCTAATCACGAATTGATGGGGAGTCCTGGCATCAGCATTGATCACAAAAGGCAATTCTTTCGAACGAGTCACCAGCGTTGATAAAGCTTGCGTTAGTGTCTCCAATTGCTGATCTGCCAAAGGTTGCACCGAACCATCCTCTGAGGTTAGCGAATATACACCCTCTGCATTAATGGTTAGGTTAATCAATTTCGAATGTTGTTCCGCTTGAGTACTGTCAGCCACGGGCAGTTTCAGTTTAACCTCCGTATTGCGATTAAACGTGGTAGACACCATAAAGAAAAGCAATAATACAAACAATACATCAATCATGGATATCAAGGTAATATCCAGCTTTTCTCTCTTTTTATGCCGAAAGTTCATCAAGTATCCTCTCTGTCTCCGTTGAGTATATCAATGAGCCTTAACGCTTCAGATTCCATATCAACCACGTAGCCATCTACCAAACCTTCAAAATAGCGATGAAAAATCAAGCTCGGAATACCTACTGTTAAGCCTGCGGCGGTGGTAATTAATGCCACTGAAATCCCTCCGGCTAACGCACTTGGATCACCCGCCCCATGCTCCATTAGCGAAGCAAAGATATCGATCATACCGAACACGGTACCCAATAAACCTAATAAAGGTCCTATGGTTGCAATAGTACCTAAAGTATTAAGATAGCGCTCTAAGTCATGCACCACCTTACGACCGACTTCTTCTATGCATTCTTTCATAACCGCCCGGCCATGATGCCTGTTAGCGATACCTACAGCTAAAATACAACCTAACGGTGAACTGACTCTCAAATTGAGTAAGGCACGATTATCGAGCTTTTTCTCACGGGATAATAGCCATATTTGATGTATTAAGTCTGGCGGTAAGATCTTATTTCTTTGTAAAGCCCAAAACCGTTCCCCAATAATAGCCATTGCACATATTGAACTGAGAATGATGGGCAACATCATCCAGCCACCACTTTTTATTATTTCAAACACATGACTTCCCAAGCAAAACAAATTAAGTAAACGATGCTGTTTATTTTATCCTAAGGAGCGAGAATTTAGAGTATTTTTCCTTCCTACCCAACCATAGGCGATAATGAAGGCTAAGCCACAAAGTAAAGCCGCTATCGAATAAACAAAATGTCCACCCAAAGATTCCCAATAATAACCACTATAAAGGCTACCCAAAACGCCACCCGCACCAAAACTAAGACTACTGTACAACGCTTGACCTTTGCCTTGATGTTGATGACCAAAATAGAGATGAACAAAATGTATGGCGGTAACATGTGCAGCACCAAAAGTCGCTGCATGGAATAACTGGGCACAGGTTAACACTATTAAATTATCAGGATACCAGGCAATAAGTAGCCAGCGAGCAATAGCTAATACAATACTAAAGAGCAATACTTTTCTTAAGGACGTTTTTTTCAGTAAACGCCCCATATACATAAATAACACAATCTCCGCAACAACGCCCAGCGCCCAAAGTAATCCCGTTACGGTTGCTGAATACTGGTGGTGCTTTAAATAAATTGAATAAAAAACATAATAGGGTGAGTGGGCTGCTTGCAGTAAGATATTAACGATCAAGAATGCAACCAATTCGGGCTTTTTTAAGATTTGCCACAGCCCCACAGAAACAGACTCATGACTGATCACTTTAGCCTCAGGCGTCAATAAGGTCACTATCCAACTCAAGGTTAATAGTGCAATCACAATAAAAGGCAACAAAGCAATCGGTTCTTTATCCAAGAGCCTCCCAACGCCCAACACTGCGATAATAAACCCCACTGATCCCCATAGCCTTATTCGACTATAACGATACGCCTGCTCTTTTAGATGAAACAGCGTAACAGCTTCGAATTGCGGCAACACCGCATTCCAAAAAAAACTAAAGGCGAGGGTAATTAAAGCAAACCATAGATAACTTTGTGAAAATATGAAGCCTGCAAAAAGTAAAGCTGCAAAAAACGAAGCCAGTCGAATGATTCGTATACTTTTTCCAGTATGGTCAGCAAGCCAACCCCATATATTAGGGGCAATAATTTTTGTACCTAACAGTAATGCAGAGAGCTGTCCAATCTCTACCGAGTTAAAGCCACTCTGTTTTAGATAGAGACTCCAGTAAGGTACAAAACAACCTACCGTTGCAAAATAAAAAAAATAAAATCCTGAAAGCCGCCAGTATGGAACAGACATTGTGTGCGAACTGATGTCCTTATCTCAAGATTGGCAAGCCTGAATCCACTCCTGTATTTTGCGCACGATGACGCAAAAAATGATCCATCAAAACGATAGCCATCATTGCCTCGGCAATCGGAGTTGCACGAATACCCACACACGGATCGTGACGCCCTTCGGTAATCACCTCAACCGCTTCACCATGGGAATTGATACTTTTACCGGGTAAACGCAAACTTGAGGTAGGTTTAAGCGCAATACTGGCAGTAACAGCTTGTCCACTGGAAATACCGCCTAAAATCCCTCCCGCATGATTGCTTAGAAAGCCCTCGGGTGTCATTTCATCTCTAAACTGTGTCCCTTTAGTGTCAACACAAGCGAAGCCATCACCAATTTCCACCCCCTTAACCGCATTGATACTCATCAAAGCATACGCTAAATCTGCATCCAGACGATCAAATATAGGCTCTCCCAAACCGGGTGGAACATTAGTAGCCACTACCTCAATTCTGGCACCTATCGACTCGCCTTCTTTGCGTAAAGCATCCATGTACGCTTCCATTTCTGGCACTTTATCCATATCAGGACAGAAAAAAGGATTACTATCAATCACAGCCCAATCGAGTTTCTCAATCTTTATCGGGCCTAGCTGTGACAGATAGCCACGTACTTCAATCCCGCACTGTTCTTTGAGATATTTTTTAGCGATACCCCCGGCCGATACTCGCATAGCGGTTTCACGTGCAGAAGATCGACCACCGCCTCGATAATCTCTAAAGCCGTATTTTTGCTGATAAGTATAATCAGCATGTCCGGGCCTAAAACTGTCAGCAATCTTTGAGTAATCTTTTGAGCGTTGATCTGTATTCTGAATTAACAAACCAATGGGGGTACCGGTTGTTATACCTTCAAACACCCCAGAGAGTATTTTTACTTCATCGGCTTCACGACGTTGGGTAGTATGTCGTGAAGTTCCCGGTTTTCTTCTATCCAGGTCTTCTTGTAAATCCGCTTCGGTTAAGGCTAATCCTGGAGGACAGCCATCAACAATACAACCAATTGCTGGTCCATGACTTTCACCAAATGAAGTGACGGTAAAGAGTTTTCCTATTGTATTTCCTGACATATTAGTTTAAAGCCGCTAAAAATATTTCGTGATAATAATCAACTTGTTCTGCTGTTAACAAGAACACGCCATCGCCGCCTCGCTCAAAGTTCAACCAGTAGAAAGGTACATCAGGAAACGCATGTTGTAATGTTTCTGCACTACTACCCACTTCAACGACTAAAATGCCTTGTTCTGCCAAATAGTCATTTGCATCCACAAGAATACGCAAGACCAAATCCAACCCACTCTCACCGCCTTTAAAACCCATATCGGGTTCAGCGCGGAACTCTTGGGGTAACTGTTCCCATTCGGCATGAGCAACATAGGGTGGATTACTCACAATAATGTCGTAAGGGTGATGGGGAAGCTCTTTAAATAAATCTGAACAATACAGCGAAACAGTGTCGGCTACCTGATGTTTTTCAACATTAATTTCAGCGACCGCCAAGGCATCCGTTGATAAATCAACGGCATCAACCCATGCCTCTTGAAAAGCATAAGCACAAGCAATAGCGATACAGGCGCTGCCCGTACATAAATCTAAAATACGAGTGACCTGCTCTTCTTCTACCCAGGGCGAAAAACGCTGCTCAATTAACTCTGCAATGGGTGACCTGGGTACTAGTACCCTAGAATCCACATAAAATGACAAGCCAGCAAAGATAGCTTCGTTCGTTAAGTAAGCGGCTGGAATTCTTTCATTAATCCGTCTATTAACAATATCAAACACGGCTTGACGTTCGGTCAGGGTTAAAACGGTATCGAAATAGGCTTCAGAAAGATTATAAGGCTGATAAACCGTATGTAAAACTAAAGCTGCGGCCTCATCAATCGCGGCAACGGTACCTTGGCCAAAACTGACTTGTGCTTGGGTAAAGCGACTGGATGCCCAACGTATGTAGTCACGAAGGGTTGTTAAGGTCGTTAAAACCTCAGAAAGGGGAGTTTGCATTATAGTAAAAGTGTAATCAAAAGATAGTGATCTAAATTTGTCCGGCAATTTTAAACTAAATGCACATTGGGGTGGTAAGTTTCGCCTCTAAAACGCCTAATAAATAACGTTCGGGCAAAAAAAACGGCGAACCAAGTTCGCCGTTTTGATCTTACTTATTCAATATTACTTGTCGATTTTAAGTGCTAAAAAGGCTGGACTTCCTCTACGTTGAATTAAAACTGCAGCGGTCTTTCCTGGTACAAGACTACCCAGACTCTTCTCGAAAGCAGCTACATCAGTAATGACTTCATTACCAATACGAAGAATGACATCACCTGGTTGGATACCCGCCACTTTTGCAGCACCTTTACCTACCTCTTGAACAACAACACCCTTGGTAATTTGTAAAGCCTCTTTATCTTCGGCGGTTAAATCAGAAACTGTGACGCCAATTCTATTGGTTGGCTTAGCCTTTTCAGCCTTATGGTTGTTTGTCGCTTTATCAATCTGCTCAGGTAACAAACCTACTTCAAAATTAACCGTTTTTTCAGCACCTTGCCTGATAATTTTCAATGTCGCCTTATCATTGATAGGCGTCATACCCACCATCGGAGGCAAATCGCCTGACTTCTCAATTGCCTGACCATTAAACTCCAGAATCACGTCGCCGATCTGTAGCTCAGCTTTCTCAGCTGGACTACCCGGCATGACTTTTGAAACTAAAGCACCTTGAGGTTTTTTCATACCAAATGATTCAGCTAACTCACGAGTCACATCTTGAATCTGAACACCTAACCATCCATGCGCGGCTTTACCACTGGTTTTAATTTGGTTAACGACATTCATAACCACATCCATCGGGATAGAGAATGAAAGCCCCATAAAACCACCCGTACGGCTGTAAATTTGAGAGTTTATACCAACAACCTGCCCTTCCATATTAAACAAGGGCCCCCCTGAGTTACCTGGGTTAATTGCCACATCCGTTTGAATAAAGGGCACATAATTACCACCCGGTAAACTACGGCCTTTAGCACTGACAATACCTGCCGTAACTGATTGCTCAAAGCCAAACGGTGAACCAATGGCTAATACCCACTCACCCACTTGGAGTTTATTTGGATCACCTATGGTTACAGCGGGCAAATCAGTTGCATCAACTTTTAAAACGGCAACGTCTGTACGTGCATCTGACCCAATCAGCTTAGCCGTTAATTCTCGTCTGTCAGAGAATTTAACAATGATTTCATCAGCATCTTTTACAACATGATGATTAGTTAACACATAACCATCTTTGGAGATAATAAAACCAGACCCCAGTGACTGCGTATCTCCACCGCCACCGTTACCGCCTTCGGGGTTATTGAAAAAATGTTTGAATAACTCCTCCATTTCTGGCGGCATCCCTTCAGGCATTGGCTGTTCCTTCAGAGCTTCAGCTGGTTCGGGCTTAGCTTTTTGAACGGTACTGATATTGACCACCGCCACACCATTAGTCTTTACCATCTCGGTAAAGTCCGGTAACTGAGCTAATACATTTTGATTAAAAACAAAAACTAGAAACACACACCAACTAAGCTTTTTAAGCATAAAAACCTCATTCCCTAACTGTTATAAATATTGTCAACTACGTTGTAAAGTAAATCTTATTACTCTTGGTTATATGAACTAACACGTGCATAAGGTTGAAATGCAGGCTCAATATTGGTGTCTAAATTCCCGTTGTGAGCCTGAAGATAATCACTTATTTGCTTATTCAATGGACTTTCACTCACTTTAGCTATCGCTTGTGGAGCAACTGCCTTTTGAGCGATTTCCTCCACAACCTTTACCTCCTGCTTTTTAACTTCTTTATTATCGGCTACTTGCAGTGTTGACATACCATTGGCCGGGTGTGGCTTATCCGTTACAGTATGCCCTGCTATAATTGCCGCAATAAAAAGAGAGGCTGCTATAGCCGCTGGCTTTTTATAGCTAATCTTTTCTTTTTTCGCCTTAGGCAACAAATACGCAGGCTCCTGTTGTATTTGCAGGCTTATTTTCTTCACAAAATCTGCATCAGGAGCGATCCCTATATCACCTTTTATGACCTGTCCAATAGTCTGGTAACGATTTAATTTACCTTGCAACTCCGGCTTAAACTGCATTTTGTTCAAAAGATACAGAGCATCAACTTCATCAAGTTCATTATCAATAAACTGAGAGATTTTTTGATTTAAATTTTCAGGCATCAAAATCACCATTTTCAAGCAAAGGGTTTAACTTACTATCGATCGCTTCACGTGCTCTAAATATACGTGAACGAACCGTACCAACAGGGCAGTCCATAGCTACAGCAATTTCTTCGTAACTCATCCCTTCAAATTCTCGCAACATAATGGCAATACGCATTTCCTCGGGCAAGTTCTCAATGGTTGTTTTAATTGTGTCAACAATCTCTTCATTAAGCAGATGTCTCTCAGGGGTGTCCATACCTTGCAACTGGGGTGCATTTTCAATGGCTTCTGCATCCTGAATATCTACCTCAAAAGAAGAACTTCTTCTGGAGCGAGAAAGTAAATAATTCTTTGCTGTATTAATGGCGATTCTATACAACCACGTATAAAAAGCAGCCTCACCTCTAAAAGAACCTAAAGCTCGATAGGCCTTTAAAAATACTTCTTGGGCAACATCTTGAGCTTCACTAGGATCTTTAATATAACCATTAACTAACTGAATGATTTTATGCTGATACTTGATCACTAAAAAATCAAACGCAGATTTATCACCCCGCTGCACACGCGCAACCAAGTCTTCATCTAATTGTTCACTGTACTTACTATGCTGAGTCACTAATTCTCTTCAATGTTTCAATGGACAAACACAATATTAAAAAGTTCTATGGTATACAAAAATTGTGTTATCGTTCAAAAAAGCGTTATTATCCATAAACCTTAACCACTAAGCCACAACCTTCATTAAGTTTGAGTATTTTTCCAAGCTTAAGGTTGTGAGAAAAACTGAAAAATTATATGTCTTACTCAAAAAATTATGATGTCCTAATTATTGGTAGTGGTGGCGCAGGACTTACCTTAGCGCTTAAGCTAGCCAATCAGGCAATCCAGGTTGCCGTATTATCAAAATTCGCGCTAACATCTAGCAGCACTTATTATGCTCAAGGCGGCATCTCAGCGGTCTTTGATGCTGGCGATTCCATTGAATCCCATATTGAAGACACCCTAGATGCAGGCGCTGGACTCTGTGATCCTGATATCGTGAGGCTGACTGTCTCTCATGGAAAAAGTTCCATAGAGTGGCTGCTCGAACAAGGGGTTGTTTTTACAGAAGAACAAAACCCATCCGGTGAAATCCAATTGCATTTAAACCGTGAGGGTGGACACTCTCATCGACGCGTCGTGCATTCAGCTGATGCAACCGGCAAAGCCGTCTCTTTATCACTGATTGATCGGGCACAAGAGCATTCAAACATCGATTTGTTAGAACATCATAGCGTGGTTGAGTTAATCACTCGACATTGTGTTAAGGGCACTACAAAAAAGCAGGTTGTCGGCGCATATGTTCTTGATACAAAAAAGAGTCGAGTTAAAACCATGACCGCTCGAATAGTTGTTTTAGCAACTGGAGGTGCTAACATGGCTTATATCTACAGCACCAACCCACATAGCTCGACAGGGGATGGTATTGCTCTTGCCTGGCGTGCAGGCTGCAGGGTTGGTAACATGGAGTTTATGCAATTTCATCCAACCTGTCTTTTTCACCCAGAAGCCCGCAACTTTCTGATCAGTGAAGCGTTAAGAGGTGAAGGTGGCAAACTGGTTCTGGCCGACGGTTCTTCTTTTATGGAAAAATTTGATCCCAGAGGTGAATTAGCGCCTAGAGACATTGTTGCCAGAGCGATCGATCACGAAATGAAAAAACGCGGTATCGATTGTGTCTATCTCGATATCAGTCACAAATCAGAGGAATTTATTCGCGAACACTTTCCCACTATTTATCAACAATGTCTTGAGTTTGATATTGATATCACCAAGCAACCTATACCCGTTGTACCTGCTGCCCATTACACCTGTGGTGGCGTGTTAACGGATAACTATGCCCGTACAGACATACTTAATCTTTATGCCGTAGGTGAAGTAGCCTGTACGGGTTTACATGGTGCCAATCGAATGGCCAGCAACTCTTTACTGGAATGTCTCGTATTTGCTGAACGCGCCAGTGAAGATATCATACAAAAACTCCCAACTATTCAAACAATTATTGATATTCCTGATTGGGACGAATCTAAAGTCAGCGATTCAGATGAAGAAGTCGTGGTTTCTCACAACTGGAGTGAATTACGCCATTTCATGTGGGACTATGTCGGCATAGTAAGAACTGACAAACGCTTAAGTCGAGCCATGAGTCGCGTAGAATTACTCAAAAAAGAAATTGCAGAATATTACGGCAACTTTCGTGTCACCAGTGACTTATTGGAATTACGTAACTTAGTGATCGTTGCGGAATTAATCATCCGTTGCGCTCAGCATCGAAAAGAAAGCCGAGGCCTGCATTACACGCTGGATTATCCAGAAACGGACAATAGCAACCCACCTCAAAATACGATTCTAACACCATAAACAACATTAGGTTTTAAGTCATCAATTAACTGTCACACTTTGATAATTGATGACTTACAAAGACCTCAACGGTTTTTACGCTTAGTTAAAAAATGCTGCTCAAGCTTATTAAAATAGACATAAACACCATAAACAAAACCAGCTGCTAACGGCAAAGCAAAATACCAATGCTGCTTGGCATAACTCAGCAAAACCAATATTTCTGCCCCATAGTAATAAGCAGGCGTTACTGTAATTGCCGCCCATGCCCAAGCACTCATCAAGTTAATAAAGGCAAACTTTTTACCTGAATACTTAGTGATACCAATAGACATGGGTATTACTGTGCGTAAACCGTACATATACCGTTGTACAAAAATAATGGGCCAACCATATTTTTTTAACAAAAGATGCGCAATGGCAAACTTGCGTCTCTGCTTGTGGAGTTTCCGCTGAATATAACCTTTATTAAATCGACCGATATAAAAGTATATTTGATCGCCTGTAAAACCACCTAACCCCGCAACAAATACGGTAATAAAATACTGCAAGTCTCCCGTGTGAGAAAGAATCCCACCCATGATGAGACCCATCTCACCTTCAATAACACTCCAAAGGAATAAAATTACGTAACCGTATTCCTTAAGCCAGCCAATAAATAGTTCTTCCATAAGAATTCGTTAATTTCGTTGTGAAATCACTCTAATGGCAGACGTCTTGTTATGCCTTTAAAGCGATTGTTATAAACCGCTTATGTTAACATAAAGCATTCTGTTATCTAAAACACTCATACCCTTATCTAATTTTAGAACCGTATAAACGTAATAAACTGGGGATACTTCAATCTCAAGTGACCCATTAAAACAGCTAACAAATCATCATCTTCTAAGGTTAACAATTCAAGAAACAAGGCTTTTTCTTCGGCATCAGCTGATAAATAGCCCGTTTCAAGATAGCGCTGCAAGAGCAAATCAAGTTCTTTTGTACCTCGCCTGCATTGCCATCTCAGTTTGGGGAGTTGATCCATTACCCCAATTTTCTCTTCACTAATAGCTTTTTAGTTTCGGCTATGGCTTTAGCGGGATTTAAGCCTTTTGGACAGGTATCAGTACAGTTCATAATGGTGTGGCAGCGATATAATTTAAACGGGTCTTCCAATTCATCAAGACGCTCGCCCGTATTTTCATCACGGCTATCCACCAGCCAACGATAAGCCTGCAATAAAACAGCGGGGCCTAAATAGCGCTCACTGTTCCACCAATAACTAGGACAACTGGTAGAACAACAGGCGCAGAGAACGCACTCATATAAACCATCTAATACTTCACGATCTTCTTTACTTTGCAGCCGTTCAGAATCAGCGGGCGCCGGTGTTTGTGTTTCTATCCAAGGCTTAATAGACGCATATTGCGCATAAAAATGCGTCATATCTGGTACGAGATCTTTGATAACCTGCATATGCGGTAGTGGAAAAATCTTAATCGTATCAGCATAAGAATCAATAGACTTAGTACAGGCCAAGGTATTTTTACCATTGACGGTCATTGCACACGACCCACATACACCTTCACGACAAGAGCGTCTGAACGTTAAGGTACTGTCTATTTCATTCTTAATTTTTAAGATGGCATCCAATATCATCGGGCCGCAAGTATCCATATCTAGTTCGTAACTATCAATACGCGGATTTTCACCTGAATCTGGGTCCCAACGATAGACTTCAAAACGACGTATATTGGTGACACCTTCAGCGGCTTTAAAGGTTTTACCTTCGGTTAATACCGAGTTTTTGGGCAACGTAAATTCAGCCATTAGTAAACCCTCTCTTTAGGTGGAATCACACTGACTTCGTCAGTCAATGTATATAAATGTACAGGACGATAATCAATTTTTACCTTATCATCAACCAGCCACGTTAAGGTATGCTTCAACCAGTTATCATCATCTCGACCCGGGAAATCTTCTCGTGCATGCCCCCCTCGACTCTCATGGCGATTGCCTGCAGCATGGATGGCAACACTCGCTTGACTCAGCAAATTATCCAGCTCTAAGGTTTCGACCAGATCCGTATTCCAGATTAATGACTTGTCTTTAACACCCACTTCTTCAAAGGATTTAGTGATCTCTGCCATAGCAGCTATGCCCTCATCCAGAGTGACTTGAGTTCTAAAGACAGCCGCTTTAGCCTGCATCGTTTTTTGCATGTTCAAGCGAATGTCTGATGTGGTTAATGCGCCGTTAGCGTTACGAATCTTATCAAACCTAGCTAGGGCTTTATCACACGCTGTTTTGGCTAATGGCTTTTGCGCGGTGCCGGGCTTAATCAATTCGGCACAGCGAATCGCCGCAGAGCGCCCAAAGACCACTAAATCTAACAGCGAGTTTGAACCCAAACGATTGGCTCCATGAACAGATACACAGGCCGCTTCACCAATAGCCATTAAACCAGGAACGACTTTATCAGGATCATTGCCTTCCAAGGTTACCACTTCGGCTTTATAATTGGTTGGAATCCCACCCATGTTATAGTGAACTGTTGGCAATACCGGAATAGGGTCTTTGGTGACATCAACACCGGCAAAAATCTTCGAAGTTTCGGCAATACCGGGTAAACGCTCATGAATCAGCTCAGGATCAAGGTGTTCAATATGTAAATAAATATGATCTTTAAGCTTACCGACACCGCGACCTTCCTGAATTTCAATGGTCATGGCACGACTCACCACATCACGAGATGCTAAATCTTTAGCATGAGGTGCATAGCGCTCCATAAAGCGCTCACCCTCAGAGTTGGTTAAATACCCCCCCTCCCCTCTAACGCCTTCTGTAATTAAACAGCCGGAGCCGTAGATACCGGTTGGATGAAACTGGATAAATTCCATATCCTGTAAAGGTAAGCCTGCGCGTAATACCATTGCGTTACCATCACCGGTGACGGTGTGCGCTGATGTACAAGAAAAATAACTCCGTCCATAACCGCCGGTCGCTAAAACAGTAACGTGTGCTTTAAACAGATGTAACGAACCATCATCCAGACACCACGCCAAAATCCCACGACATTCTCCATTTTCCATAATAAGGTCAAGCACAATATACTCAACAAAAAATTCTGCATTATACTTGAGTGCTTGTTGATACAACGTATGTAAAATAGCGTGACCGGTTTTGTCAGCTGCCGCACACGTGCGTTGTGCCTGACCTTTTCCATAATGCGTGGTCATACCACCAAAAGCACGCTGGTAAATTTTACCTTCGGCAGTTCTTGAGAACGGTACCCCATAATGCTCCAGTTCAATAACGGCTGCCATGGCTTCACGGCACATGTACTCAATGGCATCCTGATCACCCAACCAATCAGAACCCTTAACCGTGTCGTACATGTGAAAACGCCAGTCATCTTCGCCCATATTACCTAAAGCAGCACTGATACCGCCTTGCGCGGCAACCGTATGGCTACGGGTAGGAAATACTTTAGATATACACGCTGTTTTTAAACCTCTTTCCGCCATTCCCAACGTGGCTCTAAGTCCTGCCCCACCCGCACCAACGACAATAACATCATAGGTATGTTCAATAATTTTATAATCAGCCGACATAAGTTACCCTATTAATAGTATACGAAACACAGCAATCAATGCCGCCAGTGCTAACAGTAGAAAACTTAAATTTACCGTCCAGACTGCAATGATTTTGATACCTTCAGCAGCGATATAATCTTCAATAACCACCTGCAAACCTAAGGCAGCATGATAAAAAATCGCCAAAATCAGAGCCACAATACATACCGTATTGAACGGCGAAGTAATCCATGCAATGGTTTCCTGATAGGGGGCTGTTAAGCTTAAATTAAGAAATGTAATTAGCCAAAAAGATAATGGAACAAGTGCTACCGCAGTAACACGTTGCATCCACCAATGAGAGGTTCCGGATTTTGCTGAGCCTAGCCCACGGACATTAGCTAAGGGTGATCGAAATTCCATAATAGCCTTTAAGTCAGATGAAAAACAAAATAGTGAGAGTAAGAACTAATGACGCACCCAGTTCAATCAAAGCGTAACGATTTAATGTTTCGCGATCAAAGCTATTACCCACATCCCAGATTAAATGACGAACACCATGACACAGGTGAAAAAAGAGTGCATAAACAAAACCCCAGTAGACCACTTTTATCGGCCAAAGACCTGCAAAAGACTGCATCGCGGCATAAGTAGTTGACCCACCAAAAACCGCATAGATGATGTACACAAAAAGAACCAATCCGGCTGACAACATGACACCCGTCATGCGATGTGTTATTGAAACAATACCTGTTAAAGGTAATTTGTAGACTTGCAAATGGGGCGAAATAGGTCTTTTACTCTTCTTTGCCATCTTAATATCCTGTTGTTTTCATTAAAAATCAATGCAACAGCGATGCCCCCAAAAAGCAATGTAGAGAGTAAATTCAGATTGTTATAGACTAACCATTTCTTTAATTGACTCTTAATCAGGCTTTATAAGGCTCTCGCTGCTCAGGTTGAACTGTATTAATAGATTCCTCTCCCAGTTAATAGAAGAATATTTACAATAACAACTGGTTATATATCACCTGAAATCTGTTCTCTAAAAAGAACAGTAGTGACACAAGCATTAAACTTGTGTCATTAAACCTATCTCAAACGTTTAATCACGTACTTTATGAGATATATTTCCTTTATAATCTATAATGACGCTCCAATCAACACCTGATGAGTTAATTGTCAAATCATACTCCTCACCCGCCCCATTTGGATTGACGACTAAAATAGCTTCTTTAATGGTATAAGCAGGATCAAATGCTGCCTTTAAACTATCATAACTAGCCGTAGGCATCATATTTGAAGTCGTTACATCGTCAGCATTCACGAAAAAATGACCATTTGTTCTATACAATTCAATGATAGTTTCTTTATCTTTCTCTAGCTTAAAAAATATTTCGTATAAATCCTGTTTAAAATGAACTTTCTTTTCCGCAGAAATATCGATTGCATTCGGATGTCGTTTATAAAATTGGTCTAATACAGGAGCCGGTATAGCGTCTTTACTCAAAAGCTCTGCGCTCACTGAAAACGATGACAATGCCAGCACTAAAAAAACCAGATTTAAAAATTTCTTACGCATTACCTTGATTACCCATGTGTGATCATTAAAAAATTAGTCAGTATTATATAGAGTATATACTTTTGATCCCATTCTTTTAAAATGAAAACGTATACAACGGGAATGGAGGACATGAAGGTGTTAAGCTGTGACCCGTATTCTGCAAGGAAAACAGGGTGTGCGTAGGATAAACAAACGTAGAGTTGTTAACTATGGAATTTTTTCTATTACCTTGTATTAATGGTCAATTAAACGGAGTTACTCATGACCATTACTGCCAAAATGGCTGCTTCAAGATCGGGGAAAAGAAGTGTATCTGCCAGTTGAATGGCACTGTTTTTATATATGACGATTTTATCGTTCACAGAAAGGATTAACACTCCCGGCGCAAGCACTGAGAACATTCGTGTCAAACTTTTAATGTTAGTGTCTTCCCTATAAGTATTAGTACCGTCCCTCGAACAGCGGGCGCTATCCCTTGAACACTGGCCGCATGAGCCAAACCTCTGAGCGCATTAACCCAGACTGTCAACGCGCCTACTTACACTACGGCCTAAACTACCCGAACCTTCAGCCCATTCCCTCAAAGCTCCAGGACAATAGTTATAAACGCCAGCCAACCGCCTAGAAGAGCCAGTGCAGGGGTAAATACCTTGTACAAATCAGTATGGACTGCTCACCTATCGCTTTTTAGGTCAACAATCTGGATGCTGACGGATACCATTGTAATAAAGATAATTTTGTTCAGGTGTTTGTAAAACGGGAGTGCAATAGCTTCAGCTATAGGCTGTAAAAACAGCTAAAGCTATCTTACTCCAACTTCAGGAAGGGGCGGTTAAACTGAATTAATGATGGCAGCCTTCGCCATGGATATGGCCATGAGATAACTCTTCTGCGGTTGCTGGTCTAACATCAACCACTTCAACATCAAATGTCAATGCTACGCCCGCTAACGGGTGATTACCATCAATCGTGATGTTGTCACCATCAATATGAACCACAGTCACAATACCTGAGCCTGAACTAACATCGGCATGAAATTGCATACCTACCTGGATATCATCAATGCCTTCAAACATCTCTCTGGAAAGCACATCAACCAGACCATCCTCCAATTCACCATAGGCTTCTTCAGGGGGAATACGCACATTGAATTTATCGCCCACTGTTTTGCCAGCCAAGGCATTTTCCAGGCCAGAAATGATGTTACCACTGCCTTGTAAAAAAACTAATGCATCACCATCGGCAGAACTATCCAGCACTTCGCCTTCATCGTTTGTTAATGTGTAGTGAATAGAAACCGCCGTATTGTCAGCAACTTGCATGATTAAACCTTATTCCAAATTAAAAAGTGGGTCATGATAACGATTTGTTATGCGTTTGTCTGAAAATTTTCCTTATTTTAGACAATTAGTTAGGATTTAATTTTTAATCCCTATGCCTTTATGCAGCAACAACAGACTAATCGATGCTAATAGAACAATAAATCCACCGGTAATGATGTACGCTAACTCAATATTAACATCCGTCACACCGATCAGACCAAAACGAAAGGCATTAATCATATAGAGAATAGGATTCCCCTTAGAGAGGGTTTGCCAAATACCTGGCAACATACTAACAGAATAAAATACGCCACCCAAATAACTCAATGGGGTCAACACAAAGTTGGGAATAATGGATATGTCATCAAAGCTTTCTGCCAATATGGCATTAATAAAACCCGCCAAGGAAAATAAAGTCGCGGTCAGAACAGCTACCGATAAGGTAATCGTTAAGTTATTGATGACAATATCGTCAAATAGCATGGATATTAAAGCCACCACTAAGCCGACTAATAAGCCTCTAATAATGCCACCACTGACATATCCACTCAGAATGACCCAACTAGGGACTGGGGCAACCAACAACTCTTCGATGTTACGTTGAAATTTAGTTGAATAAAAAGACGAAACCACGTTGGCATATGAATGACTGATGACCGACATTAAAATAACGCCAGGAACGATATAATCCATATAAGTAGCGCCATTGACGGTGCCAATTCGATCGCCAATCAATTTTCCAAAAATCAGGAAATACAGAGCTGTAGTAATTGCAGGGGGTAATAAGGTCTGCGGCCAGATCCGCACAAAGCGAAAAATCTCTTTAACAATAATGGTACGTAAAGCAATAGAATATTTCATATAAGTTTAGCCTGCCGTACTGGTATCAATTAAATCCATAAATAACTGCTCTAACCGGTTACTCTTATTTTTAAGACTTAAAACCTTAATATTGAGCGCACTTAACTGCACAAATAATTGATTAAGACCTAATTTCTTCGGTACTTCGACATTAAGTACTTTGTCTGTAACCCGTTCAAGTTGATAACCCGGTATAACAGGGGTCTTATCCAAGGGTTCGGCTAAATCCAGCACAAAGTGTTCAATATTGATTCGAGCCAATAAACTCGCCATATCTGAATGTTCGACTATTTTCCCTTGATCTATGATGGCGATGTTACGACACAGGCTTTCTGCTTCTTCCAGATAATGTGTGGTTAAAATGATAGTCGTACCACTTTCATTCAAAGACTGCATCATCTTCCACATAGAACGACGAATCTCTATATCAACGCCGGCCGTTGGCTCATCCAGAATTAATAACTTAGGCGCATGGACCATAGCCCGAGCAATCATAACCCGACGCTTCATTCCGCCTGATAAGCGCCGGGAAACTGTATCGCGCTTATCCCACAAATCCATCTGTTTTAAACAGTACTCCGTTCTTTGGGTCGCCAATTTTCGAGCCATGCCATAATAACCGGCTTGGTTCATGACGATACTTCTCACTGTATCAAATTGATTAAAATTAACCTCTTGTGGCACCATGCCCAAGCAACTTTTAGCACGTGATAAATCTGTTTTTAAATCATGTCCAAAGATACTGACTGAGCCACTAGACGAATTAACAAGTGAGCTTATAATACCAATAGCCGTTGACTTTCCAGCGCCATTAGGGCCCAGTAAAGCAAAGAAATCACCTTCTTCAACATCAAGATTAATCCCTTTTAAGGCCTCAAAGCCATTGTTATACGTTTTTCGAAGATTACGAATAGATAATGCATTCATATTGAAACTAACACTTAACGGAAACCTTTAAATAAGTTAAATTAGGCGGGCAGCATCCAAGCTAAACAGCTAAAATGAGGCTCATAAAAGTTTGAAATTTTAACAGATAATAACTTGCTTAGTAGACAAAACTGGATAACACGTGCCTAATAATCCACCTGAAATGCTCGCCGCTGTTGACCTCGGTTCCAACAGTTTTCACATGATCGTTTGCAGCTTAAACGATGGAATACCGCAAACTATTGATCGATTGAGAGAAATGGTTCGATTGGCTTCAGGCCTTGATGAGAACAACTTCTTAGATGAAAAGACCCAGCAAAGAGCTTTAGCCTGCCTAGAGCGCTTCGGGCAAAGAATTCGGCATTTCCCGCAGGGGAGCGTCCGTATTGTCGGTACCAATACGTTACGTACCGCCACAAACTCATCAGAGTTTTTAATCAAGGCCGAGCAGGCGTTAAATCACCCCATTCATATTATTTCTGGTATCGAAGAGGCCCGTTTAATCTATATAGGCGTTGCTTATAGCCTGAGCAGTAATGCCAACTTACGACTAGTGATGGATATCGGGGGTGGTAGTACCGAGTATATAATAGGCACGGGGCAAACACCCAAAGAAAAGGAAAGCCTGAATATGGGCTGCGTCACCATCAGTAACCTCTTTTTTAAAGACGGTCGACTTTCAAAAAACGCTTTTAACCAGGCTGTTCTTTACGCTGAACAAAAGCTGGAACCCTTCCAGCGGAAATTTCAGCGTAACAATTGGGATGAAGCCATAGGCGCATCTGGGAGTCTGCGCTCCATTGCCAAAGTATTACAAGCCAAGAATTGGAGTAATAACGGTATTACTTCGCAAGGCCTGGAAAAACTGGTGGCTCATTTTGGTCAATGTAGCCATATCAATGAATTGAATCTGCCTGAACTTGACACGGAACGCTTACCCGTTTTCCCAGGTGGCTTGGCCATTGTCTATGCAACCTTTAAAAGTCTGGGTATTGAACAAATGACGGTCTCTGATGGCGCATTACGAGAAGGCCTTATTCAAGACTTATTAGGCAGAATTTATAATCATGATATGCGCTCAGCCACGGTTAAATCTGTTGCCGAACGTTATCATACCGACAAAAAGCACGCTTCTCGCATTAAAAAGACGCTACAAATATTATTGACCCAACTACAAAATGAATATGCTTGGGCAACTGACGAGGCATGCATTCAGTTTCTGAATTGGGCTGCCGATTTGCATGAAGCCGGTATTGATATTGCTCATAGCCAGTATCACAAACACAGCGCGTATATTATTGAAAATGGCGACTTGGCAGGGTTTTCCAAGCAGGATCAAATCCTATTGGCTACTATCATAAGAGGCCATCGACGTAAATTTTCTCAATCCTTATTCCAGGATTTACCCGCCCCTTGGCGTTTTTTCGCACCCTATCTTGCACTGATTTTACGCTTGGCCGTATTATTACACCGTAATCGCCATAATCAGCCTTTACCTGATTTTAAAATTACCATTGCACATGCCCGAATTCAACTACAGTTCCCTAATGACTGGCTAAACCAGTCTCCCTTGACGCGTGCTGATTTAATACTAGAAGCCGATTACATCAAATCTGCTGGATTTAAGCTCGAATTTGATTAAATGCAAGGTAATGAAAATTCTACTGAGGTTTGTATTATTTTTATCTGGCTTATGTCTACTTTTATGCGCCCTATTCGTTTTTTTTGGCGTTAGCGATCAACCTGACATTGCCGTAGGGTGGAAACTAACTCATGATGATGTTGTTAGAGCACAGAAAATTCTTCATGAAGGGGCAAAAACAAAACCTGATGACATTGGCAGTATTGAGTTAACGCAACCCGATTTAAATCTTGCTGCAAACTATCTGCTAAATAGATACAGCAAAAGCGCCGTCAACATAGAACTCAGAAGTCATGTTCTAAGGTTTACGGTCACAACCACTTTACCTAAAAACAGTTTTGGTGAATATCTAAATATTAGCTTTAGGCTAGGTAACGATAATCCAAATGAACTACCTACACTGACAAAATTTAAAGCCGGCAAACTGCTATTACCGGCTAAATTAGCCGGCTTTGTAATCGATACGATTATTCAGAATACTTCTTTAAAAAATTACGTTATCTTGGCAACTCGACCGATTAAAACGATCACCATTGACCCTGAAAAACTGTCAATTAGCTATTATTCAAGTATGGATACGATGATTCAGGCCCGAAACTTTCTAACTGATGGCGCTGAAAACCCAAATTTAAACATTTATCAGAAAAAACTCGCCGAGATCATTGCTCAGCACAATCCAAACTGGAGACTCTCTCTGGCCGACTTATTAAAACCCCTATTTGAATTAGCGTTACAACGTTCAACGTTAGAGAATGCGATTGAAGAAAATAAATTAGCCATTATCGCTGTCAATAATTATATCAATAGAAAGGAAACCAAAAAATTCTTCTCTTTTTCGACATCCAATCTAACAGATCAAACACGCTATCCCACTTTTTTGTATAAGAGAATCGATCTGGCTCAGCATTTTATTGCCTCTGCAGCTAT
The DNA here is from genome assembly GCA_903859415.1 of uncultured Methylococcaceae bacterium. Taxonomy (GTDB): domain Bacteria; phylum Pseudomonadota; class Gammaproteobacteria; order Methylococcales; family Methylomonadaceae; genus Methylobacter_C. The sequence goes on along the minus strand of CAIOMN010000198.1, from coordinate 6,787 downwards.
TGCTGCATCGGTTAATGGACAAGTCGCTAAGGTGGTGGGTGAAGAAAAAGAATTAAGTGATGCTAATGGTGGCAGTGGCTTTAGTTTTATTGATTTAGCCGCCGATAAAGCGGGCACAAAACTGGGAGAAATGGCTACATCATCCCCTGAAAATGCACGTAAAATACAACAGGCAATGGCGAATATTAAAGATTACAGTGACTTTATGCCCGATCCGACTGATCTTCCTGAACACATGAATGACGCAGAGTTTAAACAACGCTACCAATCCGTTGATAGTCTTGTTTATCAAGCCTTATCTAATGAAATTGATGCCAGAATAGCAGCAATCCCCCTTTACAAACAGGACTGAAACTATCCTAGCATTTCTAGTGCAAGTTCTGCCATATTTTTAGAACCACCGCCAGCACCTAACAAGTGTTTGACCTGGTGTAAGTTGATGCGCATTTGCTCTGCATAAGCACTGTCCAGCAATAGCTTCTCAATCTCTTGAGCCAAATTGTCTGCTGTTGCCTCATGCTGAATAAGTTCTTTGATGAACGCTTTACCCAGGATTATATTTGGCAACCCAATAAAAGCCGTATTCACGAGTAAACGGCCTAATAAATAAGTGATGGGGGCTAATTTGTAGGTAATAACCATCGGAACGCCGAGCAAAGCAATTTCCAGAGTTGCCGTGCCTGAGGTGGTCATCACCGCGTCGCAACATTGAATCACATCGTAAGGCTGATGCTTTATGACTTTAATTTTAAGAGTTGCTTGATGCAAATAACTTTCAAGCAACTCATCATTGATTGAATCAGCCTGAGGTAAAATGAACTGCAGATCGGGAAACCGGGTTTGTAATTTTTCCGCTGCACCCAGCATAACGGGCAGCAGTCTATTAATTTCGTTAACCCGACTCCCTGGCAACAAGCCAATCACGGGCTTTTTATCATCCAGACCAAACCGGGACATATCCTCTGATTGAGTCAGTTGAGGATGAACTTTATCAACCGATGGATGACCTACATACCGGACAGGCACCTGCTCAGCATCATAATAAGCAGTTTCAAAAGGAAAGATGACCGCCATCATGTCAATCGCTTTACCATAAGTCTTAACCCGACCGGGTCGCCAAGCCCAGACTTGGGGGCTGACATAAAACAAAACTTTAATTCCACACTGCTTTGCATAACGAGCTAATTTAAGATTAAACTCTTTATAATCAACGCACACTAATAAATCGGGATGCTCTGTTGATACTAAGTAATGCATTTGTTTTAAAGCCCGACGAATTTCACCGTAATGCTTTAGTACCTCAATGACTCCAATAACACCAATACCGGCAGAATCATAATTAATATTGACACCTGCCTGGGCCATTTTTGCCCCCCCCATACCAAATCCTTTAATATCAGGTCGACTTTTCTTTATCTCCAGAAACATATTAGCAGCATGTTGATCGCCCGAAGACTCTCCAGCGCTAAACATGATCGATAAAGGCTTGTTTGACGTCATCATTCTATTCGGTCAAAACGCCACGAATAACACCGACAATCTCTCTAATAGAATCTTCTTCAAGGAATGGGCAAATCGGCAATGAAAAGCAATGTGCGGCTACAGATTCAGTAACCGGCAAACTTAAGCCAGCACACTCTTCTTTAAAAACATTTTGCTGATGTAATGGCACGGGATAATAAACCGCACAACCAATCTGATTATCTTGCAATGCTTTTAGTATGTCATCCCGACGATCAGATAATAATGTATATTGATGATAAACATGTTCTCCAACTTCATCTTCATACGGCGTTACTAAAGGTAAATCTGCCATCAATTCTGAATATAAATGCGCGACATGCCTACGCGCTTGATTGTATTGATCAATGCGTTTTAATTTAGCACGTAAAATCACTGCTTGCATTTCATCAAGACGGCTGTTGTATCCAATCACATCATGATAATAACGAACATCTGAACCGTGGTTGCGTAATTGTTTTATTTTGGCTGCTGTTTCATCAGAGTTGGTAACAACTAAACCACCGTCACCAAAGGCGCCTAAATTTTTACTCGGGAAAAAGCTATAACCACCCGCATGGCCTAGGGTACCCGTTTGTTTCCCATCAACACTGGCACCAAATGATTGACAGGCATCTTCAATCAACTTTAGATTATACTTTTCGCAAAGAGCAACAATTTCATTCATTTCTGCTGGTTGACCAAACAAATGCACCGGCATAATGGCTTTGGTCTTAGGCGTAATTGCACTTTCAATGGTTTCAGGTGAGATATTAAACGTTCTTGGATCGATATCAACAAAAACCGGAATAGCTCCGACATACTTTATAGCTTCAGCGGTAGCAATAAACGTAAACGCCGTAGTGATGACTTCATCACCAGCACCTATTCCCTCTGCAATCAAGGCCAAGTGCAAGGCATCCGTACCCGAGGCAACGCCAATAGCATGTTTAACCCCAAGATATTCCGCAGTTTCTCTTTCGAAAGCCTGAACATTGGGGCCCAATATAAAAGCACAGTTTTCAATTGTTTCAGCCAAGCCACGCTCAACTTCCTCTTTAATTTCCGAGTATTGAGCCTTAAGGTTTACCATGGGTATCATATTGTTACTGCCTTTTATAGATTGAATTATTTATTTGTCGCCTAACAACTGAGTTATTTGGATCGCTGTTGCTAAAGCACGTCTACCCGCTTCACCAGAAACTAATGGCTTCTCACCGGTTTGAATACAATTGATAAAATGTTTGATTTCTTCAAGTAAAGCATCACCGCTTTCAAAGACGGATTCTTCATTTTCAATTTCTGGAATACCAGGGAACATTTCTTTTGTTCCTGTTTTATACTTGCTTAAAACCCGATTTTGAAAATCAACTGAAATATAAGAGTTGGGTCTAAACAGTCGCATCTTGCGTTCTAGCTTCATACTAATTCGGCTAGCAGTGACATTTGCGACACAACCATTTTTGAATAATAGCCTCGCATTAGCGATATCAGTACCTTGCGTAAGAACCCGGGTCCCACTGGCATCAATACGTTCTACTTCAGAATCCACTAAGGCTAAAATAATATCAATGTCATGAATCATTAAATCCAGTACAACACTCACATCGTTGGCACGAGGGTTAAAAGGCGATAATCTGTGTGACTCGATAAATAAAGGCTTTTCATCCTTATCCAACCCTAATACTGCTGGATTAAAACGTTCTAGATGACCGACCTGTAAAATTAAGCCTTTTTCCTTAGCCAAAGCGATTAATTCATCCGCTTCTTCGACTGTGACCGTTATAGGCTTCTCCACAAGTACATGGACTCCAGCACTCAGAAAATCTTTTGATACCTGATGATGTAAGGTAGTAGGAACGACAATGCTCACCGCATCAACGTCGCCTAACAACGTTTGATAATCTGTTAAAGCTTTTGCGCCGTGTTTGTCAGCCACCGCTTTCGCTGCTTCTTCATTAATATCAACGACAGCCACTAATTCACAATCCGGCAATGATGCATACTTTTCAGCATGAAATTTACCAAGATATCCGGTGCCAATTACAGCGCATCTAATTTTTTTCATTTATATTGTTTCAGTTAAGATTGTCATACTTAGAAGATGATCTGATGTACGCAAGTAATCGACGTGCTATCTTTTCAGCATTTGAGAATAATGGATATTGTAATCTATGAACCCGCTTTCATAAACTTTTGTGGTCATCATACAATTTTTGAAACAGATCAGAGGCTATCTAATCTAATGAATTTGTACCTAATCGCCAGACACTTTCCAGGTACAATTCTTCAACTTTACTTCTAGCCCAAGCTGTTTTCCTTAAAAACTTAAGGCTAGATTTAATACTGGGTTCATGATTAAAGCATCTTATATCTATCATGTAACCCAATTCAGACCACCCGTAATAATCCACCAATTGGTTTAATATCATTTCTAAGGTAATGCCATGCAGAGGATTATCAGGTTGTTTAATAGTCATAAAATAGTTTTAGTCCAACACGTATTTTTGTTTTATCGCTTCGTCCCTAGCATCATTAATTTCCCTCATAATGCTTTTGACATCTGCCCGTTTTGTACTTTCTTTAAATTCGCCCGTTAATTTAACATCGGGAGTCAAATTACCACTTTCGTAAAGCTTCCATATTTCTTTACCGTACTGAGTATTCAATAATTCAGGAGCAAATCTACCAAAATAAGCAGCCATATTATTTACATCACGCCCAAGCATGCTAGCTGCATTATTGTTAGCTGCAGCATCAACCGCTTGAGGCAAGTCAATAATGACGGGGCCTTGCGAATCAACAAGTACATTGAACTCGGAAAGATCTCCATGGACGAGCCCAGCACATAACATTCGCACGACTTCTTTAATCAATTGAGCATGATAATCCAGCGCTTCCTCTTTACTTAGCATTAAATCATTAAGCCTAGGAGCTGCCGCTCCTTCTGCATCCGTCACCAACTCCATTAATAAAACACCTTCAACAAAATTATAAGGTTTAGGCACGCGAACACCAACCGATGCGAGACGATATAAGGCATCAACTTCGGCATTTTGCCAAACCTCTTCCTGTTGCTTACGTCCAAACCGTGTGTTTTTTTCCATAGCTCGGGCTTGCCGGCTATTCCTTACTTTACGTCCTTCCTGATACAGCGCTTGCTTATGAAAGCCCCTTTTATTAGCTTCTTTATAAACCTTGGCACAACGAATTTCACCTTCTGAAAGCACCACATAAACCGATGCTTCCTTGCCACTTTTTAATGGCCGAATAACTTCATCAACAAGACCGTCACGAACCAATGGTTCAAGACTTTTTGGGGTTTTCATAGATATCCTTTATAAGCTATGTTGCACGAAATCACTACTTTTGAATTAAATGAAGTCATTCTAAAGTGCATAGTATATTGTAAGTAAACCAAGCAGATGTTAACAGGATAGAGTATCGTCAAATTAGTTTAAGCGTCAATAGAACCGCTTAATCTATGCAATACTCCTAAAGCAGCTGCTCTACCAGAGGCAAAACAAGCTGTCAGTAGATACCCACCCGTTGGAGCTTCCCAGTCCAGCATTTCCCCCGCACAGAAAAACCCAGGTAAAGCCTTTATCATTAGATGTTCATCAAGCGCCTCAAATGAAACACCACCCGCACTACTAATTGCTTCATCTAATGGTCGAGTAGCAATTAATTGTATAGGACAATTTTTAATCGTTGCACATAACTGCTCTGTATCATTAAACTCGGTGATAGATAAATATTCTCTGATTAAAGCTGATTTCACACCCTCAAGACCTGTTTTCTTTCGAAGATAATTAGCCATTGAAGCTTTACCTTTTCCTTTTGAAAATTTATTATATAAATCTTCAACCTTTATATTAGGTAACAAGTCCACATAGAGAGTTGCAGTGCCTACTTTATAAATTTCTTCTCTTAATAAAGCCGAAAGACTATAGATCACTCCTCCCTCCAATCCATTTTCAGTAATTACAAATTCACCTTGTTGACGAATACTAATTCCTTCAGCATTCTGTGCAAAAACAGAAACCGATTTTAAGGGACTCCCCGCAAATTTACGTCGAAAATATTCACTCCAATGCACATCAAATCCACAGTTTGACGGCTTTAACGGAACAACTTGAACACCTTGTTGTTCCAGTAAAGGCACCCAAGCACCAGTAGACCCTAATTGCTTCCAACTACCCCCGCCCAGCGCCAATATTACAGCATCACTCGTTACAGTAATGTTACCTTCTGTGGTCAAAAACTCAAGTACAGGTTGTTTATCGTTCTTTAACCCTAGCCACTGATGCCGCATCTTAAAGTTAACTCCAGCTAAACGTAATCGATGCAACCACGCTCTCAACAATGGAGCGGCTTTCATGTCACGGGGAAAAACACGCCCTGAAGTACCAATAAATGTTTCAATCCCTAATCCGTGCACCCAATTACGAAGATCTTCTGGTGTAAACTGGGTTAATAATGGCTCTATGTATTCTTTATGCTCCCCATAATGCGATAGAAATTGAGCGAAAGGTTCCGCATGAGAAATATTCATCCCGCCTTTACCAGCCATTAAGAACTTGCGTCCAACAGTAGGCATTGCATCATACAGATCAACTTTTAAACCAGCGTTAATTAAAATCTCTGCAGCCATAAGGCCTGATGGACCACCGCCAATCACTGCTATTCTATTAATCGAAAAGTTTTCCAATGTACTTTGAATTGAATTGGTAATTCTTGTCTCCTAAGAGTAAAAATATAATAATCATTATACAATAACAACACTATCCTATTCATTTACCCTATCAAGGTATAAAAATGATTAGCTTCAAAGATAATAATATTTTTACAAGCATTCCTGAAAAACTTGATCAAGAATATTTTGATAATATTATCAAGAAAGATAATATTATCATTGAACGTATTATTTCAAAGGGACATATCACTCCAAAGGGTGAATGGTATGATCAGGATAAAGACGAATGGGTCATACTACTACGAGGACAAGCCTTAGTATTATTCGAGCTTCCAGAAAAAGAAGTCATGCTCTTCGAAGGAGACTATTTGTTAATTCCCGCTCATTCACGCCACAGAGTTGAATGGACTCTGCCTGATGTCAATACATTTTGGCTTGCAATACATTTTTAAGGCAAAAAAAAACCCAAGTGATTAGACCTGGGTTTTTTAAATAAGAGCTTGGCAATTCCCTACTTTCACATGGCAAACTGCCACACTATCATCGGCGCTAAATGGTTTCACTTCCGAGTTCGGGATGGGATCGGGTGGT
>CAIOMN010000197.1 GCA_903859415.1 uncultured Methylococcaceae bacterium | reverse complement strand
GTCACTATAGGCTTGTCGACTCATTCTACTCATACTGACTCCTTTAAATCGCCCATGATGGCTTGACGAAACCCATATACACGTCGTAACCCTGAGAAAGGCACCAGATGAATTTCCCTCAGTTGTCCGGGTTCAAAACGGACGGCAGTGCCAGCCGGTATATCTAATCTAAATCCCCGTGCTTTATCCCTGTCAAAAGCCAGTGCGGGATTCGTTTCAAAAAAATGATAATGTGAACCGACCTGTATCGGTCTGTCTCCCTGATTAGCAACTACCAAGGTAATCACTTCACAACCTGCGTTAAGCTCAATATCGCCTTCGGCTGGAATAATTTCTCCAGGAATCATAGCTATGCTCCTACTGCTCTCTAAATTTATTCGATCGGGTTATGAACCGTCACCAGCTTGGTACCGTCTGGAAAAGTGGCTTCCACTTGTACATCGGGCAACATTTCACAGACACCTTCCATTACATCATCACGACTTAACAGGGTACGGCCAAACTCCATCAACTCGGCGACGGTTCGCCCGTCTCTGGCTCCTTCCATAATCGCTGCTGAAATATAGGCGATGGCTTCGGGGTAGTTAAGCTTTAAGCCTCTTGCTTTACGCCGTTCTGCCAATAGTCCTGCGGTAAAAATCAGTAATTTATCTTTCTCACGGGGTGTTAAATGCATATTTAATCCTGTCTGTTATTCATTAGGTTGCCCAAATACGTGGCTCGCATGCATTACGCTTTAATACATCTGGCCGCAATAAAACCCAAACTTGCTGAAAAAAATCTCGCAGCCGATCAGCGCGGTTATCAAGCGCCCTACAAATCAACAAATCATCAATTAAAGTCACGCCACGTCCCGGTTGATCACCGATAAGTTCTTGTACTTTTTGTAACTGCACCGATGACGCTGGATACACAAATAATGTCCCCGACGCAGAATGTCCATTCAAACCCCAACGGGCGGCAAAAGCGCGTGCATCCAGTTTGATACGCTCCTGATAAAAAAGCGTATCAGCTCGATATATTTGCCAACTTAAAGTCACCTCACCGGTTGTAAAGCCCTCATTAGCCGCTGGTCGACCTAGAACCAATACTTCCCAACCGATAAAGCTTGCCTTTTCATCCAGTTCAATAAGTAACTCAGACACAACCTGAGCGCCTTCGTAGATAATGGTTTCTTGCGGCAACCATTCTAAAGTCGCACCAGCAGCGACTTTAATACTCACTTTTTGCTTCGCCAGCGCCCCTTGGCTCCGATAAAACTTACCGGCTGCGGGCGTCGTAATCAATGCAGAACTATCAGCAGTCGCATTGATATTAATCGTCAAACTATCACCTGCAACCACGCCACCCGGTGGATGTAACAAATACAGATGACAAACATCACCTTCTGGATAAAAGGGCCGTTGAATAGTTAGCGGGCCACTATGACGACGCTTGGAAATAACTGTTTTCTGCTGACTTAGCGCAAACTCAAGATCTAATCTGGCTTGCCAACCTTCCGACACCGCCATCCCGGTCATCGACACCTTATGCCCATCAATATTTTCTTTTAATCACACGGGGTAATAACGACAGTAATAATTTACCGCCCATAAATACACAAAGCCCCAAGCCTATTATAGTTGCCAGATGATCGAAACTCATTAAATGTAAAAGCAAGTTCTTGACCTTACTATGATCTGCATTCACACCGGTATGAGCAAAAACAGGTGACGAAACCAGTGTCATTAGAGCACTTAATACAAGCAGGTATTTCATTTTCATAACAATTCCTCTTTATTTGCAAAATTCCACTTAAAGACCTTAGGTGGTGATAGTAAAATTTACCACAACTTGATGACACGCGCAGCGCTCTCTGCATTTAAACCGTCAAATAACGTTTAACCATATCCTCAGCAAGCTGATCCATTTCACCAATCGCGACATTACGCCCCCTATCCATGATACAAAACCGATCAGCTACTTTACGGGCGAAAGGCAACTTTTGTTCAACTAATAACACAGTGACACCTAGCTCGTGATTAATCTTTGATATCGCTTCATGCACTTCACCTAAATCATTCGGATTAGGTTTAGGCAACTGAATTGGCTTACCCAATGAACGATTAAGCCGGATGATCACATCACCGATTTCACTGACGATATTAGGTTGTATTCCTTCTGTGGGTTCATCCAGAATTAGTAGCCGGGGATTTAATACTAAGGCGCGTCCAATGGCGAGCTGTTGTTGCTGCCCACCGGATAAATCGCCACCCCGCCGGTTTAACATCTGTTTTAATACGGGGAAAATCTCATAGATATGATCGGGGATCTTTTTTATACCGTGTCGACGTGCAGCCCGAAGTCCTGTCTTAAGATTTTCTTCTACTGTCAATAACGGAAATATTTCGCGTCCCTGAGGCACATAGCCTATACCGAGTTCTGCACGCTTTTCTGCTTTTGCACCTATCAGGGATTCCCCATCAAGTTCAAGTAGGCCATCCCTAACAGGCACCAGTCCCATAATGGCTTTTAATAAAGTGGTTTTACCTACGCCATTACGCCCCATTAAACACAAACAAGCGCCTTTAGGCACATCAAGCTGTAAATCCCACAAGGTATGGCTTTCACCGTAATACTGCTGTAACCCTTTAATTTTAAGCATTATCCCCCCAAATACACTTGAATGACGCGTGGATCGTTTTGGACTTCATCCATTGTACCTTCCGTTAATACCGAACCTTCGTGCAGAACAGTAACCTTACTGGCAATGGATCGAACAAACTCCATATCATGCTCAACAACAACGATAGAGCGCTGTCCCTGTAGCGATAACAACAACTCTGCGGTCCGCTCAATCTCTTGATGTGTCATCCCTGCAATCGGTTCATCCACGAGCATTACTTTGGGCTCCTGCATTAATAACATCCCAATTTCCAGCCATTGTTTTTGTCCATGCGAAAGGATACCTGCACGCTGGTGATTGCAGGCAGTTAAACCAATCGTTTCAATAATCTGATCGATACGGTCACGTTGTTCTCCATTGAGTCGATAAAAAAGGGTTTGCCAGGTACGTTTATCCGCCTTTAGTGCTAACTCCAGGTTTTCAAATACTGTTAAAGCATCAAATACACTCGGCTTTTGAAATTTTCGGCAAATACCTGCCTGCGCAATAGCGGGTTCATCCATTTGCAATAAATCGATGGTTTGTCCGAAGAATACCGTCCCTGTGTCTGGGCGAGTCTTGCCGGTAATAACGTCCATCAATGTGGTCTTTCCGGCACCATTAGGCCCGATCATACAGCGCAATTCACCAGCATCAATATAGAGTGACATATGATTGAGCGCTTTAAAACCATCAAAACTAACGCTCACATCTTCTAAATATAATATGGGACCATGACGAGTATCCAGTTCACCTTCGACAACCAGATTGCCAGAACTTACTTTGGGTACCTCGCCAAACAGGTTTTCAGCAAATATATTCATGAATGACTCTCCTGTAAACGGCGACGCATTAAACCTACCAGGCCATCAGGTAAAAATACAGTAACCAATACAAAAACAGCGCCTAAGGTAAACAGCCAAATTTCTGGCATTAAACCTGTCAATACTGTTTTGCTATAATTAACCAGTACAGCCCCTATAATTGCGCCATATAATGTTCCTCGCCCACCAATAGCGACCCAAATAACGATCTCAAGTGAGTTGAGTGGTGAAAATTCACTGGGATTGATAATGCCCACTTGAGGCACATACAGCGCCCCGGCTATTCCGGCTATCATCGCTGAGAATACAAAGATCCACAGCTTAAACATCTCAACACGATACCCTAAAAACCGTACCCGTGATTCTTGATCACGAATAGCAGTCACTACTCTGCCCAATTTAGTATTAACCAACCATCGACACAGTATAAAAACCGCAATCAGGGTGACACCAGATATCATCAACAATAAGGCTCGTAATGCCTCTGACTGAATATTAAAGCCCAATAATTCTTTAAAATCAGTCAAGCCATTATTACCACCAAAGCCCATTTCATTTCGGAAAAAAGCCAGTAACAAAGCATAGGTCAATGCTTGAGTAATGATCGAAAGATAAACCCCCGTGACTCTTGAGCGAAAGGCCAACCAGCCAAATACAAACGCTAACACGCCGGGCACCAATACCACCATCAACAGGGCAAACCAGAAATTATCAAAGCCTAACCAATACCACGGCAGTTCTTTCCAATTTAGAAACACCATAAAATCGGGCAATAAGGGATCACCATAAACGCCCCGTGTACCAATCTGGCGCATTAAATACATGCCCATGGCGTAACCACCCAACGCAAAGAATGCACCTTGACCGAGCGCCAAAATACCACAATAGCCCCAGACTAAATCTAACGACAAGCCCAATAGAGCAAATGTTAAATACTTACCCAGTACCGAGACGGTATAGGCCGAAAAATGCAGCGGTGAATCAGCAGGAGAAACTAAATTACAAAGCGGTATAATAAAACTCACCGAAGCCAGCAGTATCAATACTGTCGTACCGATTTTATCAGTACCTAATCCTATTAATTTCATATCAATTCCACTTTAAAGTTATAAAATTTCTATCGTTATTAATCACAACTACGAATCCGCCGCCCTACCCTTTTGTGGAAACAAACCTCGCGGACGTTTCTGGATAAATAGAATAATAAAGATAAGGACTAATATTTTCGCTAAAACAGCACCCGCAAAAGGCTCCAGGAATTTATTAGCAATACCCAACACAAACCCAGCCACTAAGGTTCCCCATAAGTTCCCAACACCGCCAAACACGACGACCATAAAGGAATCGACAATATAAGCCTGTCCCAGATTGGGGCCCACATTGGTAATCTGACTTAAGGCCACCCCCGCCACCCCTGCAATGCCTGATCCCAAACCAAAGGTCATGGCATCTACTCTGGAGGTTGGGATACCCATGGCTTTAGCCATATTTCGGTTTTGAGCAACAGCTCTTACTTCAAGACCTAAACTGGTGCGTTTAAGAATCTGCAACAGCAACACAAATACTATTAAACAAAAGACCAGGATATAAAAGCGATTCCAGGTCAGTGACAAGAAATCATTCACCTGCCAAGAGCCACTCATCCATTCTGGCGTTGCTACACTACGGTTTAAGGGTGAAAAGATAGACCGTACACTTTGCTGAAGTATTAAGCTGACACCAAAAGTAGCCAGTAACGTCTCTAAGGGTCTACCATACAAAAATCGAATAATCCCTCTTTCAATAGCAATACCTACCAAAGCAGAAATAACAAAGGCGGCGGGAATAGATAACAGCACTGAAAAGGCTAAATTGTTAGGCATTAATTGCTGCATAACGTAAGTGGTATAAGCACCTAGCATCATTAATTCGCCATGTGCCATGTTTATAACACCCATTACCCCAAAGGTGATGGCTAATCCAATAGCGGCCAATACTAGAACTGCACCTAAACTAAGGCCAAAAAACACCGTTTCTATTGAACTGTAAAGTTGTAATCGGGTATTGATATTAATTAACGCCGCTTTTGCTGTATTCCTAATATCAATATCTGACTCTACAAAATTTCCTGCCTCATCTTTTTCGACCATAGCATTCAGTCGGTTAACGACATCCAGACTATTCACTTCCTTTAAGGCATCGATTGCATTGATGCGGAGTGCTTTATCACCACTGTTCATATCTTTTAACAAAAATACAACTTTTATGGCTTGCTTAACTGTCTCATCCTTCTCAACGCCTTCACGCGCTTTTAAGATAGCTAAGGCACTTTCATCCTCTTCATTTCCCATCGCTTTAACAGCGGCTAAACGAATAGCGGGGTCATCTGAACTTAATTGTAATTGCCCAATGATTTTCCTTAATGAAGCTCTAAGTTTGTTGGTTAAGTTGATCTTGCCAACATCTGTGCGCTCAACAGCTCCCTTTGCAGTTCCTGTTATGGCATCACGAATATCATAACCTTGGTTATTATCAGCACCGATCACTAGAGAGTCGTCTGATTTAAGTATAAAGAGTTGACCATCCAGCAGTGCCTGCAAAATCGTCAAACTGGAACTGCCGTTATCGGCTAGTTGAATAATGGCTTGCTCACGTTCAGCCATGGAACCTTGCTTTAAATTAGTTAACGCATTAAGCAAGAGTTGTTGCTTTGATACATCCTGATCGCCATGAATGGCTAGCGAAAACACCAGCATTAAACAGGCAGCCAGTCGACAGTATCCTTTAATTGATTTCGCCTTCATGTTATCTCCAAAACAGCGAGTTAGCCTTAAATTAATATCGACTAACTCGCCTGGTTTAAGTATTTTAAGTACTTTGCAAGAATGATTCAGAACACACTATTAAAAGTTTTGTCCTGAACATTTTTTAGTTTTGGTATTGTAGTTACCGCAATTAATAGGCGCTGTCCAATCAGCAATGATGGGTTTACTTTCTGGTAAGAAATCAGACCAGGCATCACCATCCACCAAGGTATTGGTTTGCCAAACTGTCAATAACTGACCATCGTCTTGAATTTCACCAATTAACACGGGTTTGCTGATGTGATGGTTAGGCAACATTTTAGAAGTACCGCCCGTCAGGTTGGGATATTCAACACCGATAATCGCTTTTTGAACCGCAGTTGGATCAGTTGTACCGGCTTTCTCAACTGCTTTAACCCACATGTTGAAACCAATGTAATGGGCTTCCATTGGATCATTCGTTACGCGCTTTGGGTTTTTAGTGTACTCATGCCATTTTTCAATGAAGGCCGCATTTTTAGTGCTATCAACACTCATGAAATAGTTCCAGGCCGCTAAATGACCGACTAACGGCTTAGTGTCCATGCCCGATAACTCTTCTTCTCCCACTGAAAAGGCAATAACGGGAATTTTTTCAGCAGAAATCCCTTGGTTACCTAATTCTTTATAGAAAGGAATGTTAGCATCACCATTAATAGTAGAAACCACTGCCGTCTTTTTACCCGTAGAACCAAACTTTTTAATGTCTGCTACGATACTTTGCCAATCAGAGTGTCCAAAGGGTGTGTAGTTGATCAGGATATCTTTTTTAGCAACGCCTTTAGATTTTAAATACGCTTCTAAAATTTTGTTGGTGGTTCTTGGATACACATAATCAGTTCCCGCCAATACCCAACGTTTTACTTTTAGGTCGTTCATCAAATAATCAACGGCAGGAATCGCTTGTTGATTAGGCGCTGCACCGGTATAAAATACGTTTTTAGATGACTCTTCGCCTTCGTACTGAACAGGATAAAACAGCAAGCCATTTAACTCTTCAATAACCGGTAATACTGATTTACGAGATACAGAAGTCCAGCAACCAAAGATTGCCGCCACTTTATCTTTGGTTAATAACTCTCGGGCTTTTTCAGCAAACAATGGCCAGTTAGAAGCCGGATCGACGACCACCGCTTCCAGTTTTTTACCTAACAACCCCCCTTTTTTGTTTTGTTCATCAATTAACATCAACATGGTGTCTTTCAATGTCGTTTCACTGATGGCCATGGTGCCAGATAGAGAGTGCAATACACCGACCTTAATAGTATCTTCGGCTCTTACAGTACCCGAAGCGACTGTTAATAATGCCATCGCACCGACAATACTTAATTTACGTAATTTTTCAGAAATTCTGTTCATGGAAGTTATCCTAAAGTATCAAAGAAGTTAGATTTGCCATTGAAAGCCCAGTAGAAGAGAGCTGACCTTATCGCCTGTTGCAGTAGAAGTATAATTAAGCCCTTTAGTATTCAGATCACCGTAAAGATAGTTTAAAGAGATCACTGCGTTATGACCGTCAATTACATAATTAATACCGGTTTGGTATGAATTACGGTTAGAACTTCCGATTGGATTAACATTAACATAACGTAAATAAGGCTGAATTAAACCAATACCAATTTTTTGAGGGAACATGTACATACCACTCACATCATAGGCTTGACCCGCAAACATATTGAAGTTAGCAACGCCAGGAGGCGTGCTATTTTGAATAGCATGGTAGTTTCCGCCACTAATGCCATAGTTTTTATAATCCCCTTCTAAAGTCAGTACTGCTTTATTAGGTAAGATTTTTTCCATTAACACATCAACGCCAGTACCACGAAAGTTGCCTGGAGTCACTTTTGAACCTGCACCTTGGCTTTGATACTGATTGTTAACAGATACCGTTAAAATATCACCGCCTTTACCGTAATAGGTGCCCGAGGTGTAATAACCTGGATTTTTTTCAACTTCCCAGAAGTTATAAGACAACTTTTGAGAGAAAGTTGGGTTATCACTTGAGTTTGCACCGCCTCTCAAACCACGGAAGAAACCAAACGCATATTGAAAACGATCACTAAATGCCGCCCCCCATACCGTCGCACCATCATCACGACCATAAGAACCCGCTGAAGTACCATTATTTTGAATAGTCAAATTATAATCGGCTGGCTCAAACGGTGTACCCGCACCGAAGGTTTGGTAGATACCGCTATAAAACGGCCCATTCATTTCCCGGCGTTCGCCAGGTACTAACATACGACCGACCCAAAGATTGGCATAAGCGTTATACTCAATTTTACCGATAGCATCCAAAATTCTGACTTCTCCACCGCTGCCACACGTTTGACAGTCAGTGTTAAATTCTAGTTTTAAATACTTGTGAATTTGCCCCGCGAAATACAAACGAGCGTTATCCAGGGCAAAATTGTTGCTCCATTGATTGCCTGTTGCGCCCGCCGCAGATTCAGTCGCCTGAAAACTACTCCGTAAACCTAAGCCCACGCTAACCCATTTAGTATCATCAATTTTAAAAGTGGCTCCTGCATATGAATTGGTCGAATGACCTGCAACCAGGGCAGTTACTACTGCAGTGCAAAGTAGGGACTTATTTAATCCACCTACTGCATGTTTAATATAACTTTTCATTTATAATCCCCTTTTGTTCATCAGCTAGAATGTAAATGCAAGCGCCAAATGGCGATGCGGCCAACACTGGCAGTTGAGATTATTCAGATTTCAATCAATCGGCACAATCCGTCAGATAACTATCAGTTATTTGACGTATATCCCTCATTGAAGGGTTATCGTAGAGTATGAATATATTAATTGGGGGATGTTATGGCTTTGAAAGATTTAACAAAATTATCTAATACAATCTGCCTGCTGCTCTTTACCAGCATGGGATCTTCAAATGTACTGGCAACAAATGTCAGTGCTTATGATAAATCCTCAATAACGGCTATCGAATTCAAACTTGATAATGAAAACGGGCAGCAATTGGGTTCAGCTCAAGCACAAAAGCAAATCGCTGAACGGGTCATAAAAAATCTGGCTGAATGGCACTTTCCTGTTAAGCAGTCTGATAACCATTATTCACATACATTAACCGCAAAATTAGATCCCATAACTCACCAAAGCACGCCCGTTGGCTTCTCTTTTAGCCAAGGCAATGCTGACCCACGCTCACCTGAATTTCAGAAAGCCGATGTTTTACCGATCAGTTGTTCATTAAAAAAAATAGGTACTAATGAAGCACCCATTGAACATGAAATGACTTTTAGCACGCAGGGATTATTTTCGAATACCAATCAAACACAAGTCATTGACAAATTGGTCGACCAAATCACCACCACCTGTTTTAATCTACTGGATGATTTAAAAATCCCTGTGGTGACTACCACCAACCCGATTGAGACAATTAATTTCAAGCCATCCTGGATGCCAAGTGTTCAAATAGTGGTTAAACCAGTCCCTAAGTTATCACCTGAACCGATTAGTGTTGAAAAGGCTGGAACTACTAACACCTCAAGTAATACAGCCAATGAAGCTGAGCCGGAGGCAGATAAAGAAATGATTATTAACAATCAAGGTTCTCCGTTGACCCTGCACATGGGACATGAACGCCGATAATCCTGCAATATTAGTTTTATCCAAGTAGAGAAAATTGGGTATAGTCAACGGTTTCCGTACACTGACTCTCAAAAGCCTGTGAAACCTGATATTCATCAACATATCACGAACGTCCGTCGTGAATATAATTCCTTTGTTGCCAATGAAACAATGGAAGATTATGCCTTACGTTACGCGCCTCGTAGTTTCAGGAAATGGTCTGAGTTTGAAGTTGCTAATGCAGCTTTAGGCTCAACCGCCTTTCTGGTACTGGAAGCAATTGGTGGATTTTTATCCATTAACTATGGGTTTGCCAATGCGGTATGGGCGATCATCATTGTATCGATGATTATCTTTATCACCAGTTTACCCATCAGTTATTACGCTGCCCGCTATCATATTGACATTGATTTATTAACCAGAAGTTCAGGCTTTGGTTATATCGGCTCTACTGTTACTTCATTAATTTATGCTTCGTTTACCTTTACTTTGTTTGCACTCGAAGCGTCGATCATGTCACTTGCAATCGAACTGTATTTCCATATTCCATTACCGATTGCACATGTAATCAGTGCTATTTTGGTCATCCCGTTAGTTACTTTCGGTATTACCACGATTAGCCGTTTGCAATTATGGACACAACCCATCTGGTTACTGTTGCTCGTCTCGCCTTATGTTGCAGTAGCCATACACGAACCTGATGCACTGACTATATTAAAAGATCACTTTTGGTTAGCAAGTACAGCACAAGGCTTCGACTGGATGCTTTTTGGTGCTGCAGCTACAGTCGCTTTCTCAATGATGGCACAAATTGGCGAACAAGTAGATTTTCTACGTTTTATGCCCGATAAAACACCAGCCAATAATATACGCTGGTGGTGTGCAATGATCGCAGGTGGACCCGGCTGGGTTATCTTTGGAGCCGTCAGACAAATACTGGGGGCTTTACTGGCTGATTTGGCAATCCGGCATGGCATCAGTTCTGAGCATGCTCATGAACCCACTCAAATGTATCTTGTGGCTTATAAAGAACTTTTTGACAATCCCAAGTTAGCACTTACCGCAACAACTCTCTTTGTCATTCTTAGTCAGATTAAAATCAATGTGACCAATGCCTATGCGGGCTCTCTGGCATGGTCGAACTTTTTTTCCAGAATCACCCACAGTCATCCTGGACGCGTCATCTGGCTACTCTTTAATGTGTTAATTGCCCTATTATTAATGGAGTTTGGTGTTTTTGGAGCCTTAGAGAAAATACTCGGGTTATTTTCCCACATGTCAATTGCATGGATATGCACCATTGCAGCTGAGCTAATGATTAATAAGCCATTAGGATTAACGCCAAAAATTGTTGAGTTTAAACGGGCTTATTTACCGGATCTTAATCCTGTTGGCATTATTTCTACACTATCAGCCTCGTTATTTTCCATATTAGCTTACACTGGACTGTTTGGAAACTTACCTAAAGCCTTTTCAGGCTTTATTGCCTTAGGACTTGCTTTTGTACTAACCCCTACCATAGCCTGGTTAGCGGGCAGCAAACATTATTTAGCTCGCGACCGCGACGAAAATAACCCCAAGACTCAAAAGAAATGTTCAATCTGTGAGAATGAGTTTGAACATGAAGATATGGCGTATTGTCCTGCATACGCTTGCGCTATTTGCTCACTTTGCTGCACTTTGGACGCACGCTGTTTAGATATTTGTAAAAAAGGTTTTCGTTTCGATGATTATCTAAAAGCACTGGCTAAACGTTTATTACCCTCCAGAATAAACATGACGGCTAAATTACGTTTGCTGCGTTTTGCTCTCATGTTTTTATTCTTGTCGATTTTGACGGGAATTTTTATCAGTATCATTTATTATCAGGATTTATTAAGTGTTCAGAATAACCTTGATGCCTTTCAGCTCTTATTAACAAACTTCTTTAAAATCTATGCCTCCCTTTTAGTCTTTATCGGTTTATGTACCTGGTGGCTTATCTTGAATGCAGAAAGTCGACAAGTAGCCCAAAAAGAGACCGCTAAACAAACCCAGTTATTACTTCTTGAAATAGAAGAGCATAAGAAAACGGACACTAAATTACAAGAAACCATGAGGATTGCTAACTCAGCTAATCAAGCAAAAAGCCGCTTCCTCAGCAATATGAGCCATGAAATTCGTTCGCCCTTAAACAGTATTGTTGGATACTCCTATATTCTACATAAAGACCCCACTATTCCTGAACATCGAAGACAGGCAGTGGATACTCTTAAACGTAGCGGTGAACATTTATCAGCGTTGATAGAAGATATTCTCGATATTGCCCGCATCGAAGCCCGCAAATTTGAACTCAACTATGACCCGTTTGACTTCCATGCCTTGCTTGAGCACTTGGTACATGTATACAAATCTCAAGCTGAAGATAAAGGCTTATTTTTTCGTTGCCAGATTATTAATACCTTACCCAAGCGAATAAAAGCCGATGAAAAGCGGGTTGGACAAATTTTAATTAATATATTAAGTAATGCTATCAAGTTTACCCAAACAGGTGGCATTATCTTTAGCGTAAGCTATAGTGCAGGCGTTGCTAAATTTGAAATAACCGATACCGGCGATGGGATTCATGAACAACAATTACAAGATATTTTTCAACCCTTCACCCGCTTAAATACAGTCACAGGCAATGCTGTTTCAGGTAGTGGTCTGGGTCTAACCATCAGTAAAATCTTAACTGAAATTATGGGTGGAGAGCTGGTTGTCAATAGTCAAGTAGGGGTAGGCTCGACTTTTACAGTCCGTTTATTTTTAGCTAATTTGGGTACTGAGAGTGAGCAATACAAAATTGAAGATATTACCGGTTATCAAGGACGACGCCAAAAGATTCTAGTCGTTGATGATCAGTCTGATCATCGGGACTTAATCAGGTCAATTCTTGCCCCACTTGGCTTTATCATTGAAGAAGCAAGCTCAGGTGAAGATTGCCTTTTGAAAGTAGAACAACTGAAACCTAAGCTTATCATTCTCGATTTAGCCATGACTGGAATTGATGGCACAGAAACGACTCATCAAATACGAGACAGAAACCTGGTTATGCCCATTATTATACTGAGTGCCAATGCTTACCCTTCTGACCGCCTTGTTGCAATGAACTCAGGGGCTAATGACTTCCTGGCTAAACCCATTCAAGTCCCGCATTTACTCAATAAATTGAAACTACATTTAGGATTGAGCTGGGTTTTTCAAACCGATAATATCAATATCTCTGACTCATTATTAGAAGAGATCATGTTAAGACCTACCGAAGAGATTATTGAAAAGCTCCAACATTTTGTTCGAATTGGGGATCTTATGGGTCTTAATAAACACCTTGATATTTTGGTCAAAAATCAACCTGAATATCGTCCTTTTATTTTAAGAGTAAAAGTACTGATAAAAGAATTCCGTATTGCTGAAATCAAAAAATTATTGAGTTGATATTGTCTGATGGATTAAAATCCAAGGCTGATGGGGTATTCGATGCCAACATTAAAGCACCCACCCATTTAACAAAATCTACTTTAAGTTCAAGCAAGTCTGTTCTAGTTGTGTTCTTTAAGCTTTCTATTTCACGGTGTAAATCATCCTTAGTGGCTAATTCACCCTGCGCTTTTTTCAGAACGGAAACAACTTCCCAATGAATTCACCCGAAAAGTAGCCGACAAATGCTGCATATCCTGCGCCCTCCTCATAAAAGAGCGTTATTTCATATTTACTTGGATTTCCGTTTCCTACTGAAAAATGAATATCATTTTCAATAATTTGAACAGTATCGGTGACTGGGTCAGAGTAAACTTAAATATAAACTTTTCCCTTATCGCCTAGTATGCCTCACGTCCCTTAACTGCCTCAAATAAAGAATTTCTCAGTGACAAGCTCAGTATTATTAAAGTTAAAACCAGAGTCAATCATGACCTGCTCTATCAAATTGAATTCCAACTGACCCGTTACGGACATTTAACCGCTCGCATCATTTACAACTGGGCTGACATCTACAGTCAGCAAATTTAAAAATGATCAAGACTATCTGAAAAAGGAAAACAACTGGACTATTAATAGCTTGAGAAAAGGCGTATATCCTGAGAAGCATTTTCATTAATAGCGCTTAAACTTGCTGACAATTAAAAAGAGCGCTTGACTAACTGTATCTAAATGAATACATTACGCCTATGAATATTTTCCTAAAATCTGATGAATTTAATAGCTGGCTGATTAACCTAAAAGATAGGGTAGCAAAAGCCAAGATCGCTTTACGCATTGAGCGTGCATCAAAAGGTCATTTTGGTGATTGCGAGCCAGTTGGCGAAGGCGTATACGAGATGCGAATTCACTATGGCCCAGGCTACCGCTTATATTTTACTCAACGTGACTCAGTCGTTTATCTATTGCTATCAGGTGGCGATAAATCAACTCAAAAACGAGACATCAAACGTGCCACTGCAATGGCTCTTACCTTACCAAAGGATTAATACCATGACCCAATTTACTCACTTTGACGCAGCTGATTATCTAGACAATGAAGAAACTATTGCGGCTTACCTAACAGAAGCGCTTGAAGACCCTGATCCAGATATGTTTATTATTGCCGTAAAGACCGTAGCCCGTGCGCGTGGTATGACGCAACTGGCTAAAGATAGTGGCTTAGGCAGGGAAAGTTTATATAAAGCCTTATCTCCCGGTGCAAAACCTCGTTATGAAACAATCATGAAAGTTGTTCGTGCACTGGGAGTTAAACTTCATGCAGAAGCGCTTTAATTCAAAGGAGTACAAAGGGACTAAATGGGGCAGAGTCAATGCCAGTAAGTTAAGATATAACGCTCTAATTATAAAGCGCTTTTATAGGCTGTAAAATGAATGTCATTCTTAATATTTTTCAAAAGTCTCGGTGCCGACCGCCCCTCTCTAACGGCTTCTATGGTTATGGCGATATAACGAATAAGTCGATTAATATCACACAAAAATCCATCCGTTGAATGCCGGATAAAATTAATGACCTGATGCTTGGCTTTCGACAAGGCTTGGGCAAAATTCACTTGGTAATTCAAGCGTAAATGTTGCGTATTCTCGTCCACCTCTTGTTGTGCCGCCATTGCCATTAACGCGGTTAAATTTGCAGCGATAATTTTGGCATAAAAATCCTGTTGAACTGAGAGCGCTGACTTACCGGAAAAATTCTCAATTTCAAGCCATTGTTTTAAGCGTTTATAATTTTCTTCAACACCCCAGCGGAGATGATATAACGACTTAAATAAACTAGCTTCATAAAGCTCAGTACTGGCATTGGGGTCAGAGTAAACTTAAATATAAATGCTAATTAAAAGCAATACTTCGGACAGTTTTGATTTGATTAAAAAATAGTCTGGAAGCCTCCAGCGTGGGAAGATGTAGTCAACG
>CAIOMN010000196.1 GCA_903859415.1 uncultured Methylococcaceae bacterium | reverse complement strand
TTACCAGTATTACTGATGATGGCTTCCACCACCGGATAGGCCTCAGGATGAACAGCAGACGCATCCAGAGGATTATCCCCATTCATAACCCGAAGAAAGCCAGCGGCTTGTTCATAGGCTTTGTCACCCAATCGAGGCACTTTTTTAAGTTGTTTACGATTAGCAAAGGGGCCGTGTTGGTCTCTAAACTGGACGATGTTTTCACTGACACTCGCAGAAAGACCGGACACTTGTTTTAACAAGGACGCGGAGGCGGTATTAACATCGACACCGACCGCGTTAACGCAGTCCTCAACCACAATGTCCAGGCTTTTTGCCAACTGAAATTGATTAACATCATGTTGATACTGACCTACACCAATCGATTTAGGGTCAATCTTAACCAACTCGGCTAAAGGGTCTTGTAAACGACGGGCGATAGAAACCGCTCCGCGTAATGAGACATCCAACTCAGGAAATTCTTTAGCAGCCAGTTCAGAGGCCGAATAAACCGAAGCACCCGCTTCAGATACGGTTATTTTTGTGAACTTAAGGTCTCTATGTTGCTTGATGACATCGGCAACCAGTTGATCAGTTTCTCGTGAGGCCGTGCCATTACCAATACTGACCAGAGAAACCTGATGTTTTTCGATTAATTTAGCCAAGATTGCAATAGATTCATCCCATTGTTTACGGGGGGGATGAGGATAAATCGTATCGGTAGCCAATAACTTTCCGGTAGGATCAATGATCGCGACTTTAACGCCGGTGCGGATGCCGGGGTCGAGTCCCATGGTGGTTTTTGAACCGGCTGGCGCTGCGAGTAATAAATCTTTTAAGTTGTTGGCAAAGACTTTGATCGCTTCGGCTTCGGCGGCTTCGCGTAGTCTTAATTTTAGGTCTAACTCAATGCGTGTAAACAGCTTTATTTTCCAGGCAAAACGCGCGGTCTCGGCTAACCAGGCATCAGCAGGTCGAGTGGTATCAGTGACATTAAGATGCTTAGCGACAAATTGAGCGCAGAGTAGATGTTCTTCTTTGTCTTCTACCGCAGGCTTGAGGGTGATGGATAATAAATCTTCATTGCGTCCTCTAAGAAGCGCTAAGGCACGGTGTGACGGGATTTTATTAATGGCTTCCTGATAATCAAAGTAATCTTTAAACTTCTCAGCGGTTTGCTCTTTATCAGGCACTACGGTGGAGTGTATTACGCCTTTTTGCCAAACACGTTCACGCAGTTCAGCCAGTAATTCGGCATTCTCAGAAATACGCTCCATGATAATTTGACGGGCGCCCTCTAATGCAGTCGCTGTATCAGGTACACCTTTGTCTGTATCAATATAAGTAGTCGCTATTTGGTCTGGAATAAGAGAGCGGTCGTCTAATAAGGCATCCGCCAGTGGTTCAAGTCCGGCTTCACGCGCTATTTGGGCTTTAGTACGCCGTTTAGGTTTGTAAGGTAAGTACAAATCTTCAAGTAAGGTTTTGGTATCGGCATCATTGATGGCTTTTTCTAATTCAGGGGTGAGCTTCCCTTGTGAATTGATGCTATCCAGTATCGTAGAGCGGCGGTCATTCAGTTCGCGTAAATAACCTAAACGTTCTTCTAATTGCCTCAGTTGGGTATCGTCTAAACCACCGGTGACTTCTTTACGATAGCGGGCGATAAAAGGGACGGTTGAGCCTTCATCAAGCAAGGCGACTGCGGCTTTAACCTGTTTACTATTAACAGATAATTCTTCGGCAATACGTTGGATTACGTCCATAGTGTTTTTAGATATAAAAGTATTTGGAATAGAGTGTAAAACATATACGTATTTTAATACAAAATACACGCTAGTCTTGTTTAAACTCAATAGTCCTGTCATGCGCTCTTGCTAAAGGACATCGTAGGTTGACCTTTCAACTAATTGATTCATAGCTTGCAAACCGACCAGTGCTTGGTATTTTCTGGTTTTGCTGAATTAAGCGCAGTTTAACAATCTGTTAATGTTAAATTCTAGCGGGTATTTTAATTGTCTTTTCAAGACCCAGAATGCCGTAAGAAAGGGTAAGAATGGTACAAACAAGGATTCTTTTAAAGCAAACAAGACCTAGTTTGTAGTAAACAAGATCTTGATTGCTACAAACAAGGTTCTTCTTGTCGCAAACATGATCACTTTTAGAGTAAACAAGGCCTTAAATGGGCTTAGGAGAGATTGTTTTAGCGTGATCGACTCGATGGAAGGTCGTCAGTAAGCCAGAAAATGAGCATTCTAGGTCTTGTTTGTAGCAAAAGGAACCTTGTTTAGAGCAAACAAGACCTTGTTTGTTGCAAACTGATACTTGTTTACTCTAAACATGGATTAGTTTACTCTGAAAGTCTTTCACATTAGAGCATACCCATTAGGGTTTAGAGCAGAGTAGTTTTCGTTAACTGTGGTCGTGTATTAGTCTGCTATAGACTGGGGCTTGTTTGCTCCATCCGTAATCATAAATTTTACAGGACTGCTTAATAAGGAGTCATCAGGAGTTTTAGTGTCACCTTACACACTCTAAGTAGGTCAAAATTTGTGAATAGGGTGCGTATTCCTGTAAAAAAAGCCACTGATTATTATGGGGAAGCAGCCATACATTACTCTTTCAAAACGGCCATTGGCTATTGTTTCATCCACCTTTTGTCGTATAATTAAATCAATGCACTTTGGGTAAACAAAAGTGAAAGACTGCTTTTGGAAGTTTCAAGTTGTCGCTACCGACCCAGAGCTGCCACTGAAATGTGTAAATTCGCTGTTTCAAACCTGCCATTCACGAAGTTCAGTAAACGACCTTAAGTCGTCAGTCAAATCGTAGCCTCGATGAAACGGCGTAGAATCGAGGCTACTTGCTAATAATGTTTACCTTACCATCTTATTTTCATCATCGGTAACAAACGGCGGTAGCTGATACTCAATGTTGTTATTTAGGCTAAGCAAAGTATGCTTGACTGGTTTTCCTTGTTCAAACTGCACTTGCCCAAGATTACAGACATCGGTTACCCGTTGATTGTTACCATTACAGGGGAGCAAAGTATGTTCCAATCGCCACTGACTGGCATAAAAACGCCACCAGTTGCTTATCGCAGTTTTGGGATCGGTCTTTTTTTGGATGGTGTTCAAAACTTTTTGTTGAGCTTCACTGGGCTTATTGCGTAGTGAGGAACTAGTCAGTTGATAGCAGTCTAGTGTCCGTTTTTGGCCTGTGTAGCCATTGCTACTGGTATAGAAACCGGAAGCCGTGAAAGAATAATGCACGTCGCCGGACAGAAACACGCATTTTTCAATATGCATTTTGTGCAGCAAGGTATCCATAAAGTCGGTAAAACCGCTCAGATTAGCTGTCCAGGCTTCGGCATCCAGAAAATCGACTGCCCATTCCATTACCAACCCTTGCCGGTCAAAGGCGGTTTCTACAGCGCGCACCGCTGGTAGGTCCTCAAGATAACCAATACTGGCCAAGACCACTTGAATAATGCGCTCCAGCGGGGTAAACCCCATTACCGGCGTAGCGGCGATAAAGACCGGATAACCGATGTTTTTACCCGTTTCGTTAGCCGTATTTTTTAGCTTGCTCCATTCGACGCGTAGCCAATCCAGCGCATAGCGATCTAGCAGGCGCACCGGGTAGTAGGTATTGTCGGGTTGCCGTTGTGTTCTGGAATCCATGGCAATGATCGGCGGTTCGGTGGCGATGGAGAAACCCCAGCCTCGGTGTTTCCAGGGCATCAAGTCGTAACGTTCTTCATCGGCAAGATTGGAACTGGTTTGATTCAGATGCGAAGTGAAGGCTTCGATCATGTCGGCGTCGAAATTGTCTGGATCATTGCCCCATGCCTGGAAGGCCCAGTAAGCTGCCAAGGCATTGGACACCGTGCGTCGCCCGAGCGATGAAGATCGAACCTTGTCGTACCAGTGGCCTGTTATATTCCAGTCGTCGGTGACGTCGTGATCATCGAATATCATATAGGTGGGAATATTGGCAAATAGTCGCCGGACTTTCCATAAGGTTTCGCCAAACTTCACGACAGCTTCGGTATGTTTCTTGTAGTCTTCGGCTTTGTCTTTCGGCACGGGAACATGCTCGCCCTCGATGGCTTGCCAACTTGATGCTGTTTGCCATCCTTGGGCGTTGCCGAATACAAACAAATACATGGCGGCAAATTCGCCGAAACTCAGCAGATGGTTGCCGGCTTCATCAGAGCTTAAACCAGAGCGATATTGCTTTAATACTTCGCTGCGTCCTCCGAGCTTAATCATGCTAGGCGTGATGATTGGTTGCTGTGCATCATCAGACGGCAAGGTTTCGGTGTGCCCTATCATTTTAGTGGCCTGTTCGCGCAGCACTTGGAGTAACGAGGCTTCCACATCATCGGCATAGATTTGGTCGCCAGTCAGCAATAGTAAATCTGGGCGTTGTGTGAGATCGTTATGATGCCGCTCTAACAGGCTGTCGCCGACTGTCAACATGTCATCGCCCTGTGCGCCGTGCGGCTTGCGACAACTACCATGCAGCACCGATTTTAAAGTGGAGGGGACATGGAAAAGGGGGTATTGAAGTTCACCATAAGTCACTCGTGCCGCTTGCAAGTTGAGTTCGGAATGACTGTTCCGTAAACGGTAGTGACAAAGCGTCTCGACCGGGAATAGCACATTCTCATCAGTAGGGTAGGCTTGCAATAGGTAAACATAAAGACGCTCGCCGAGCCTGAAGCGACTAGACTTCAACTCATCAAACTTGCTGAAACCTAAGATCTTGTTTTGATTTTTTGCCTCTAGAATTTCCAAAATCAGGTCTTGCTCGCTATCTAGCGCCAACCAAACGCAAATACGGTTTTGCGTAGTGCGGCGCAATATGGGGCCGGCCAAAATTGAAGTTGTCATGTTTACCCTTTTAATTTTATTATTAAACCCAGTCTACACTCTATCAAATAAATAAAGCCAGACATATACCCAATGACCGCTTATGGCACAACTTGCTCTTTCAAAAGTGAAGGAACACAATCGACCCAAACCGGACGATGAGTTTTACTGGTGATAACGCCTAGCTCACAGGAAAAGTAGGAACGCGGCGAGTAATTTATCCTGTGCAGCTACTTTTTGGCCATTTTTTCTACTTAAGTTCTTTTAGCCTGTCTGTTCTACTTTCAATCTGATGCTGTTGATACAATGAAATTTTTTCTTCCTCTTCACTGAATTTTGTTAGTTGTTGGAGATAGCTATTATATAAATCTAGTGATTCTTGATCTTCAAATAGAAGCTGCTTATCCTGTAATCGTAATTTGCCTTTCAACTCAATAGCTAAGCTGAGTATTTTTCCCATTGTTCTTATTATGTCGCCTTGATTTTGGTAATACATTTTTAGAAGTCGAACCCCATCACCTTTGGATTTTTGAAAACCATTTAGTGCATCAATGCTCTCTTTGTCCTGTCTTTCCGACAATTGCATTTCAATAGTATTAAGCTCATTAATTAGCCTTGACTCATAGGTAGGAATAATCTTTTCTAATGTTGATATTTCTTCCAATGAGTTTTTTAAAGTTTCAGGCCTTGTCAAATTTTGTGGAGCAAGCATTTCTGCTAAGCCAGATGCTTCTACGGCGCTTGAATATTCATTACGAATACTCT
This sequence comes from uncultured Methylococcaceae bacterium, assembly GCA_903859415.1. GTDB lineage: Bacteria > Pseudomonadota > Gammaproteobacteria > Methylococcales > Methylomonadaceae > Methylobacter_C. The sequence goes on along the minus strand of CAIOMN010000196.1, from coordinate 2,803 downwards.
GCACCCTAGACATATAATTTTGCATCAAATTAATAAAAGACACGTTTTTAGGTGAACCCTGTTTGATCGGAATTTCTTTGTTGGTGGAAAAAGAATCCATCAACTCTACAGCGTCGTGAGCGATAGCCCTCTCAGATGAACCCTTACGATAAAGTTCAATTGACAAGAAAGTTGAAGAAACAAGCCAAATACTACCAACGACTAGAGCTAAAGCGACTTTTTTCCTGTATGGAGTAGCTGCCAAAACAACTAATATAATAAGCAAGAAAAACATAGTTTGAGCTGTTGCACGACCAAAATATATAGCGGTATCACCATAGCCAAAATTTGTAAAAAATAATAAGAATATTGTCCCAATTAAAAATAAGACTCCACCAGTTATATTTTGTCCCTTCATAATTATCTCTTATCTTTCATGCAACTAACGATTGAGCTAGTGACATGCCGAGCGATTATTAGCTGCGGCGTAAATGGGGGCGTATATGCTCTTCAATTGCAACAATCGCCGATACAATTTTTTTCGATAGCGCATTATTCTCATCATAACTTGATGCTGATACAGTGCTACGCATGTTTTTTCCGAGCTCTCGGTCTGCCTTAAAGTCTTCACCACCATTTGCCTTATCAGAGATCACAGCATCTATTGCAATATTTAGCTCTCGTACACATTGGCGTAGACCATCTGTCCGAGTACGAATTGCGTTACCCCATAACGCTTCCGCTTCAAGTGTGTGAGAGTCGAATTCCTGAATATCACTCCATACCGGGAGCCATCGAGCCTTATAAACATATGCCCAAGCTTGGGCGGCTTCTAGCGGTGATGATTTTCCAAGTTCACCTTCGTAACCTTCAGGGAATTCATTGGCACTTATAAATGGGGAGCGACAATTTTGCAGCTCATCTCTTAGCTTGTATGTCGCTCGAATGAGATTCCGGGCAACCTCGAACTCCGCCTTACCTTTAAGTTCTCGACGCCAGTTTTTTAGCCCAATGACGGCCACCGTCGCTGTAGTAGCACCGGCTACTCCAAGCAGAACGTCCTTTATTGCCGTGATTAATTCAGGTACTGTCATGCACATGTTCTTAGCAGCTAACAAATAATTATATGGTTTCTGTATATCATCCCTGATTGCCACAATCTAGGCAATAAACTCAGGAATTTTCTCGGAATCGTAACGGCATATTTTTCCGTACCGGAAGATATGTTGTTTTTTATTGTGCGACCGGCTGGTTTTGGCACTTTGCTGGCGGTCAGTTCCAACTAAAAATCAACACATTCCCGGAGGGGCTTGCATTAAGCCGGTCATTTTTGGATTAGGCTGCTTGTCTGACAAGTGGTCTGATATTCGGGCGTGGTTGTTGCTCGGCTTGCCATAGCTCCCATTGCGTTTGCATGCCTAGCCAAACATCAGGGGACGTGCCAAGCCATACAGAAAGGCGCAAAGCCATTCCTGCCGTTACTCCTGCCTTACCGTTCAGAACTTTAGAAAGTGTGACGCGAGAAACCTGCAATTCTTCAGCTGCCTTTGTTACTGTCATACCTTCCGGTAGCCATTCCCGTAATACTTCGCCGGGATGTGCGGGGTTGTGCATTCTGCTCATATCAATTACTCCTAGTGGTAGTCCAAATAATCAACCAGTTCGGCATTTTCGCCATCAAAGGTAAAGGTTAATCGCCAGTTTCCGTTTACAGTCACGGAATAATGCCCATCAAGGTTGCCCGTCAATGGGTGCAACTTCCAGCTAGGGGCGTTCATATCCTCTGTACGTTTTGCGCTGTCCAATGTGGTCAGCAATATGCGCAATTTTCCAGCATGGTGCGGCTGTATACCTGCCTTGCTTCCTGTCTCAAAAAAGACCTGTAAGCCCTTATGTCGAAAAGTTTTTATCATTGTTAAATTGTATACTGTTAAGTATCACTTATCAACACAAGTAAATATACTGAATACTATTTTACTGATCGATTTCGAGTAACTGGGGTCAGAGTAAAGTTAAATGCTTAACTCAACGCTCCAGCGGATCTTTGCGTTAGGCATGTTCCCAGGTAGGTCGGGCACATGCTTTTCGTGCCCGACATTTTCGCGTTAAAACGCATGAACGGCATTGAAGAAATCTCTCGATATTCTGGTTTTGACCGTTGAATGTTGGGCAACGAAAAGAAGTTGCCCACACGACTTTAACGTGTTACAAGTTCCTTTTAATTCGTAGGATAGGCTGACGTAAGGAAGCCACAGGGCAATTGATGCGCTTCGTACCTGACTCAGTGCAAGATTGATGTACGAAACGGTTCAAACAAATAATACTGAATTGGAATTATGGTGCATTTTATGAGAACAATTAAATTTACCTCATGGCAAGGCGATAATTTTTTTATAGGCTTCATAAATGAGTATCCTGATTATCAAACTCAAGGTATGACAAAAGAAGAACTCATCGAAAACTTGAAAGATTTGCTTAATGACATTGAGTATGGACAAGTTCCGAGCGCAGTTATAATCCGGCTTTTTTCAGCTTTCCGTGCGGTATCCGGTTAGCTTAACGCAATAGACTTTCAGAAATTAAATTTCTAATTCACGTTGCTGTAAGCTCAAATAGATAACATCCCTTAAAGGGATGGTATCTATCGACATAGAAATTATTTATTTGAAAATATATAGGCATAAGTTTTCATCATTAAATTTAAAGGGTAGAAATCATGGAATTTTCCGCAGTATTAACACCAGATTCAGAAGGTGGTTACGTTGCCTTCAATCCTGAAACAGGCACAACTACTCAAGGCGAGACGGTTGAAGAGGCCTTGGCT
>CAIOMN010000195.1 GCA_903859415.1 uncultured Methylococcaceae bacterium | reverse complement strand
GTGCGAATTGGAAATCATCTGGATTGGCTAATGGCATGGATATAAACCTTCGGTGTACAATGAACTGAAGGTTTATGTTCATTTGTACATCGAAAGAAACCCGTTTTCAGGACTTTATAAAGCCAGGAATTGCATAAAGTGTAAACCGGTAAATGAAGGATGCCGATAATCCGTTGCAAATGTTCCTCAGTAGTCTTGTCTAATACAATTTCAGCCAAACGAGCCTTCGGATAAGAAGCATCTAGCAGAGTGGTCATTTCTCCGCGCGGCTGCATTATGGGTGTTGGTCGTTTTCCGTTCGAAACTGGAGAAGACTGTGCCTTGCCGACATCAATCATCGAGCGTAATTCTTCTGCCAGCTTACCGTGACCTAATTTAGCCTCATGTGCCGCCAACTGCATTGCGACAGCGTAAAAATGACCATCATCACCGTTGAAATGTGATTTGAGCAAGGCTTTGAGTTGATCAGCGCTGGCCATAATTGTAAGGTGACTTTGTATTTAGAAAAAACTTAAAGGTCCATCAGGATACCTTATAAAATAAAAAAATCATTAAATTCATCAATGGGTTGAAATAACAGTGCAGATGTCAATCTTGTTGAGTGGGTTGATATGTTGATTTAATAAAGAGAAACTATACCAAAAGCCTGGTAAGGTGGGCGCATTTTTTTTGTGCATCGAACACCTGCTATGGTTATGGGATTGACTCAAGCGGCATTAACACTGCGATTATTATTCGTGACACCCATTACAGTAACTCGTTGATAAAACTCAACCTGCATGGATTTCTAGGGACTACTCTTTCACCCCGCTTGCCGGTAGAAATCACTTAACTGCGCATCTAACGGATGATCTAAAACCATCATGGTTGCATATACCGCTTAACAAGATCCTCTGCCAAGACCTTTGCCACGCTAAAATCGCAAACACTTTCTAAACCTTTCCAGGCAGGAATACTATTCACTTCAATCACCGTGTAGTATCCGTTTTGGTCTTTTATAATATCCACACCCGCATAATCCATTTCTAACGTTGCAGTCGCTTTAATCGCTAAGTTCGCCATATCGGAATCTAGCTCAATCCGCTCACAACTCGCCCCTCTAGCTACATTATTAAGCCAAGACTTACCGCATCTACGCATCGCCGCCACGGCCCGATCATTGACCACAAATACCCGAATATCAGAAAAGCCCTCACCCGCACAATGCACAAAGCGCTGAAAATAATAAACACCCTGACTACTGGTCAACCACATTAAATCCGTCTTTTTCTCAAGACGTCTAATCCCTGCGCCTTGAGAACCAAACAACGGTTTGCTAATAACGAAATGACCTAATTTAAGTTCATTTTCAATTATACTCAGAGCGATATCCCGATCTCTTAATACCCACGTTAACGGCGTTGGTAATCCCGCATTCTGCAATAAGAAACTGGTCATGCCTTTATCAACACTGCGCTCTACCGCATGACCATTATTGTAAACGGGAATCTTCATCCGCTTTAAGGCGTGTAAAAAATCCAGATACAACACCACCTCTTCTAAAGACCCGCCCGGCACCCCCCGCACAAACACACCATCAGGCAAGGCATCTTCAAAACCGGGAATCACCAACGGTGTACGACCGGGTTGTATTTCAAAACGACAGGCTGTTAACGAAACATAGTCACTGCTATAACCTAACTCAGCAAAGGCAAGCTTCAATTGCTTGCCATGCCAGCCCGGATCATCCGTAACTATAGCGATACGCCCTTTCACGCTAACCATGCAGCCTGCACTAACGGGTTATAAACCAAATGACTGATCTAATAAGGCATTATCTAACTGACCGGCTCTAAAGCTTTTACCGGAGTCAACCGCTGTGACAATCACACTGGCAGGACTAAATAACATGGCATCAATTTTAAAGAAGTCATAGTTATATTGCTTAAAGATTTCTGCAAATGGTCTACCGTAATCTTTTGAGGTTGAACTGGGTAAGTCTTTTGCTAATTTTTCAGCATCTTCATCACTACCCTTTACAAACAAATGCACTTGACCGGCAAATAAGATCGCATCATTGGTTCGGCCCATCGCTTTAACAAAGTTAGGGTGCGGGGGGCATATAGGCGCACTACCACTGCCATCAATAATATTTTCTAAAGGAAAATGTAAGGCATGGGCTTTATGCAACGCCACTTCTAACACTCTGGCAACCACTTGCACCCCACCCGCTAAACTGCTGGTAGGTGTCACAATAATTGTTAATTTTGAAGGATCAAGCTTACATGCCGCCGCTACTTTTTCAATAATCTCAATGGGGGGTACGGCATCATTCTCAATCACCAACGCGGCGCTATCCGCTGAATCTAAATACGCTAATTCTTTATATAATTCTTCAACAGGCTCTTCTTTACCGTCTCTTACTTTAGTAGCCAGGGCTCTTGCTGGACCCGAACCTAAGGCATAGTATTTTTCATGCGACAAACTCCAGCCCGCATATTGACTGCCTAAACAACCCAACACTGGATTACCGGTATGCACATTGACTGATAAAGGCCAGTTATTAGTATAAGCACTGTGACTAATGGTCACTGTACCCATACCACCCAAACAAATTTCAGCGATAATACGTCCTGCTTCAAGGCCACCTGGCGCTTTAATACCAGCATCGATAATGGTGCAACCATTTTCCAAAACATCTACTTTGAGACGTAGTTTATCCGCATTATCAATCAAATACTTGACCAGAGGCTGAGTCAATTTATTAACGCTAGCTTTATATTCCATAGTGGTTAAAAACCTTTTAGTAAGTTAAATTGTTTAATCAATAGCTCATCCATCAAGGATGGAGCGTGTTTTTGGCGCGTAATGATACTGCAAACAGGCTGCCCAGTGCGACAAGTAACACCACATCTAGGTAAATCCATGCAGCCATCGGGCCACTTAAAATCATCGGGTATAGTGACATCCTGCGGCGCATAAACCACTTGATAACCTGTAAATCCTTCTTGATTTACGCTAAGATCAACCCATGCACCCTGACTTGCTTTGATATGACACAGAAGTAAATCAGCATCGTACAACTGCATACTGGCTGAGGGTCTTGGATTAATTTCAAGCACATAAAGACTTTCACCCGCCAATATAAAATCTAGCGAATTAAGTCCTTTTAATCCAAAAAAAAGCACCAGCTTCTGCAGCCAGGAGATTATCAAATTTTTTTGTGTATCCAATATTTCAACGTAATTCATGATACCCGAAAAAATAAATCCCTGAGTCTCACTTAAAGCGGTTGTCCATTGTGTATTAAAACCAATAACCTGAGTTTGATATCCATTAGCCAAAAACAAAACGGAAGACGAGATTCCCTGTTGGTATTTTTGCCAATAAACTGCAGTTTGAGAACATGAGTTTGTAGCATAGTATGTTATACCTACGCCTCCTTGACCTGATAGAGGCTTAACTAACCAACATTCATCAGGCACTGGCTCAGAAAAGCAAATAGCAGGGTAAGAAATAGACAACTGATCCAGCGCAGCGAAAAACACCCGTTTATCCTGAATCCTTACAAAAATATCTGGTGTATTGCCTAAAATAGTTAAGTGGCGACTTAAATAGCTTAAACTATCCGGATAGCATTCAAAACCACTACCATACACCATGTATTTGATGGCATACCTATTTATAAACTCATCAACAACTGGTGCCAAGCACTCTACTGTCAACGAAGAGACTTGATTAAAATCTTCAGCAGAAGAAATCGTATCTAGATCAGCAAATAAATCAATAATTAACGACTTGAGATTGGCTCTTTTTGCCGCCTGTGCTAACATCCGTGCCGAACTGGCAATAATCAGAATGTACTCAGGAATGACTACTGTATTCACAAACTGAAACTATGAAATCAGCGACAATATCGAAGCAATCATGCCACCTTTCTATTGGACTCCGAATTATTTTTTATCTTACGGTTCTCAAAAAACTTCAAACCCGCATAGGTAATCCAGCCGATTGTTACCAAAGCCACCGAAAAACCACCATAAGCAAGCGGCCAAGGTATTCCTTCAGTCATCATTGTAAACTCAGACATACCACCAATCCCCGCCAACACATTCAAAGGCATAAAAACAACGCTTATCACAGTCAATCTCTTAATGTCTTTATTCTGATTTACATTAATAAAACCAACAGTAGCATCCATTTGGAAGTTAATCTTGTTGAATAAAAAAGCCGTATGCCCATCTAAAGAGTCAATGTCTCGTAAAATTTCTCTGACATCATTATGCTGAACTTCTGAAAGAAATTTGCCTCTCATTAAAAATGAAAGCGCACGTCGGGTATCTAAAACATTTCTCCGAATACGTCCATTGAGATCCTCTTCTTCAGCAATTGCCGCCAGAATATTGGCGGCCTCATCATCTGTCATATGAGAACTAAAGACTTGTCGCCCAACTTCTTCCAACTCCGAATAGACATCTTCTAAGGCATTAGCAGAATATTCAACTTCAGCGGCGTAAAGATCTAACAAGACATCTTTTGCTTCAGATACATAACCAAACTCGGCTCTCGCTCTTAATCTTTGCAAACGGAATACCGGCAACTCTTTGTTTCGCACAGAAAACAGGGTATCTTTATTTAGAATAAATGCTACAGCCACGTTTCGAGATTCGTCTTTCCGGTCAAGAAGAAAATCAGAATGTAGATGCACTTCTCCGTTATCTTCTACATAAAAACGGGCACTCGTTTCTAAATCAGTCAACTCTTTTGGATTAGGCAGATCGACACCAAAGATATCCTTCGCCCAAGTGAGCTGCTCATCATCTGGCATAACTAAATCAACCCAAATAGGCTTAACGCTAACTAAATCTTCTTTAGCCTCTACAGGGATTTGCCTTAAACGCCCCTCATAAAGATCGAATACTCGAATCATCATCGTTCGATTTTTATGCCTTGAATCGAGAACCAGATCATGACGAATAGCCTCAGACACCTCTCGCCGAATCTCTTCTTTCCTGTCATCACGCACTAACTGCCAAACAATTTTACGATCGCCGATAGGCAAAGTTTCAAGGATACGTGCTATGAGTCTATTATCAAATTGATCAAGCAACCTTTGTAACTCAACTTTATTTTGTTTATGAACTAAAGTTTCAACTAAGTCATGTCGAGGCATGTCTTGTCGATGCAGTAAATCTTCAACCAACTTATGTCGTGCTAACAACGCCATAACATTAGAGAGTGGCTCTTGAATATCTTTATGATTATTCATTATTTTCTCACTGTTTAGAGATATTGTTCAACAAAGGGGCCTAAACAACAAATACATCACCACCGCTATTTCTAGCACTTGTAGCTACAAAGCTCAGATTATCAAAATGCGCAAATTTTTGGGTCGCCTCATGAACAAGTGACTCCGCTAGCTCTAACCTGTCTACTGCACAAAAACCGGTGGGGCCCCATGAGGTTTGCCCCATCGCAACAGCACCCTGTTCAGCCAGCCATTGCATGGCAACGGCAACTTCAGAGCTCGTAAAAATACCGCCTTGAGCGGGGGCAAAATGCTCACCAACGGAACGCTGAAGTTGCGTGATAACATCACCAAACTTACTTAGATCATTTTCAGCAACAGCCGGCAACCCTTGCATTAATAATAAATAGCATAAACGCTCTGCCTCACGTTTAGGAAAAACCGGCAACGTTTTAAATGCCTCTATTTCCTGTTGACCGTGTAAACCTTGTCCACGCTGATCGAGCACCAAAATAAAACGCCAAGTTTCAGGAATATCCAAATGTACAAGTACGGGTGGCGTAATAGTTTTTGCTCCCCGCCCACCGTCAACCACCAACCCCCCCTGCTCAAATACTCCAATACCAATACCAGAACGTAAGCCCCTATCCATTAACAAAGCAATATCACGTACGCTTAACCCTAAACCATAAAACGCATTAAGTGCAGAGCCTATTGCCAATGACATTTGCGTACCCGATCCTAGACCAACATGCTCAGGAATAGCGGATTCTATGATTACGGCTAGCTTATCCGAGACATTTAAGACTTGGCACATCAAAGTCAAACATTTTTCAGCACGCTTTGCAGAGGGCCCTGTTACTATGCGTTCATATGAAGCAGATAGTGATAATTTTGTAGAATTCTCATTGAGTGCAACACCAATACTGCCAAAATTACGACCCAACGATCCGCTTAGATCTATAAAACCCATATGCAACCGAGCTGGAGCAATGACTGAAACTTTAGAATAGTGGCTTATCAAGCTAGTGATGTAATGTTTGATTAAAAAATGGACGAATTATACAGTATTAACATGCCCTCATACGGACTTAAAAGCAAAAAGAGCTTGTGATAAATCTGCTACCATAAAATCACACAACTCAATGGCCATTAAATCGACTGGCACTGTTGAAGGCACAAAAACTGAAAAGGCTCCCGCTTTTGCTGCCGCCTGAATCCCGACCAAAGAGTCTTCAAGGATCAAACAATCTGCAATTGGCACCTTTAATCGTTCCGCTGCTTTTAAAAAAACATCAGGTTCAGGCTTACCTTGAATCACATCATCACGCGTAACAATCGTTGAAAATACCTCTTTAATACCTGCTAACTCAAGACATTCATAAACATTAATCGCCCTACTATTTGTTGCCAAGCAATAGGGAATCTTGCATTCGATAATAAAGTCTAGCAACTGATTAAAACCATGCTTTGTCTCAATACCGTCAATAGACACTTGCTTACGCCAAAAAACACCACTGAGTTCATTAAATGATTTCAAATCGAAATCTGCACCTAAATGTGCCAGCACTTTTCTCTCTATATTCTTATAATGCAATCCCGACAAAGAGTTTAAAAATGTCTCAGTAAAACCAACCCCCATTGATGTTGCAGCAGCCTGCCAAGCCTTGAAATACGTTTTTTCCGTATCTAAAACCAAGCCATCCATATCAAAGATAACGGCGGCAAAATCGGTCAGTTTACACATGGATAACCTTAATATATTCACCTACGGCTTCACGACTGGAACCGACCACAATACGATTTAAACCTGCCTGTGTTTGCTCTATGTTTCCTGACACTTCAATCGTTTCTCCTGTAAGCGCCTGACCTGTATAGGTTGCCGTAAAACAAACGATAGCGTCATAGTCTTCATGACCTACCTTAAAGACCGCCGGATAATCAAAGGCATAAGTATCATCGATAACAAGGCATTGCAGCGTTATCATTCCGCATTTTTGATAACGCATTTTGTCAACAGACTGCGTATCATCAATAAAACTTAGATCAATCTTACGACCCCTAATAAGCGCCTTATTACCTTTTCTTCGTTCATGCCAAACGTACTCAGAAAAACTTAAATGACAAGATCTTCGGTTGTAAGAGGAGAGCCACTCCTCCTCAGTCAAATCTTGCAATTTATGTTGGCTAATCAATTTAGCAAGCTCTGCTCTACATTGATGAAACGTCTTTCGCCCGTAACAAATCAAATCAATATCTGAATTTTGCTTTTGCACACCGATTAATAGCGAACCTGTAATCCCGATTTGGGATAAATCCACACCATTTTCTTGCAATAAATCACAAAGTTGAATGAGATCTCCTTCAACGTCATCGTAATGGTTTTTAGTCAGAATCTGCTGCAAGCATTCTCTGGGCTGATAATGTTTGGCAATTTTATCAATAACTACAGCATGTAAATGAGCATCCAACAAAACGGAGTAATATAAATAGCCTGGACATTGCTCTCTAAGTAAAGCGTTCGCTTGTTCAGTGTCAACCTTAATCCATGCCCCCTCTACTTCAATATATCTTAAAAAACAGAGTACCTTACCCTGCTCAATGCCATGCCAGACAACTGCAAATATAAAACCTTCAGCCGTCTCAACAAAATCCTTTGGTAAAAACATCAGCTTACTTCTCTATTATTCCGGCACAATGATCTTTGTTTTCGATTAAGACCTTCATATTACTATATTTAATTCCTAAAAATATCGACCACTTGAATTTTAACTTAATTTCTATTAATCCCTTAATTAATTGGGCTTGAGTAGGCTTACCGTGTATATTCTCTAATCACTAAACTAACCAGATCACACCCAATTAAATTAGAATCCATATTTTTATTGAAACTAAAAGCCTAATCACCTATGCTCATGGGCTTAAGTTTTAGCCTAAACTAAAACCGAAGTGCTCGTTATTATGCCCTAAATCACACCCACAGGAGACTGTATGAAGATTGGTATACCTAAAGAAATTCACCCCGGCGAAAAACGTGTTGCAACAACACCTGAAGCAGCCGCACAAATAATAAAACTGGGGTTTTCCATCAGCATTGAAACAGGAGCAGGACTTAACGCAAATATATCAGACGAAGCTTACCAAGCCGCCGGGGTCGAAATTGTAAACGACACCCAAGTACTTTGGCAGCAATCTGATATTATTTTAAAAGTACGTGCCCCCGAACATAATCAAACACTCGATAAAGACGAAGCTGATTTATTATCACCCGGTGCATGTTTAATCAGTTTTATCTGGCCGGCACAAAATGAAGCCCTCATGCAAAAGCTGGCCAATAACCAAGTCACCGTGTTAGCTATGGATAGCGTCCCGCGTATGTCCCGTGCGCAAAAACTGGATGCCTTAAGCTCTATGGCCAACATTGCCGGTTACCGGGCTATTGTTGAAGCTGCGCAATTTTTTGGTCGTTTCTTTACGGGTCAGATTACTGCCGCCGGTAAAATCCCTCCGGCTAAAGTACTTGTGATTGGTGCGGGCGTTGCCGGTCTTGCGGCTATTGGTACCGCAAAAGGCATGGGTGCTATCGTCAGATCGTTTGATACCCGACCTGAAGTAAAAGAACAAATTGAAAGTATGGATGCCGAGTTTCTCATGCTCGATTTTAAGGAAGAAGGTGGCGGCACCGGTGGCTATGCAAAAACCATGTCCAAGGAGTTTATAGATGCAGAAATGGCTTTATTTGCCGAACAAGCCAAAGAAGTTGACATTATAGTCACCACTGCATTGATTCCAGGCAAACCCGCACCCAAGTTAATCACGGCTGCTATGGTAGAGTCAATGAAACCTGGTAGCGTTATTGTTGATTTAGCAGCCGAACAAGGGGGTAACTGCGAATTAACTGAAAAAAATCAAGTGGTCGTAAAACATGACGTGACTTTGATTGGGTACACCGACTTGCCTAGTCGATTAGCAAACCAGTCTAGCCAGCTTTACGCCACTAACCTGCGACACTTGTTAACCGAGCTTTGTCCTGAAAAGAATGGCAACATTAACGTCAATATGGAAGATGAAGTCATTCGTGGCACCACGGTGATCAAAGAAGGCAAAATCACTTGGCCACCACCAGCACCGAAACTTTCTGCCAGTCCGACACTCCAAAATGCAGCCGCAACGGACACACCTAAAGAATCAACTAAAAAGTCGTTTCTTCCAGCGTTTGTCAAGCAACTACTACCCATTGTTACTGCAGGGCTTATATTATTTGGGATAGGTGCCGTTGCGCCTGAGTCGTTCATGACGCATTTTACCGTCTTTGTACTCTCTTGCTTTGTTGGTTATCAGGTCATCTGGAATGTTTCACATTCTCTACATACCCCATTAATGAGTGTAACTAATGCTATTAGCAGTATCATCGTCATCGGTGCCATCGTGCAAATTTCCACCGCTAATTCAACAGTCACTATTCTGGCGGGATTAGCGATTCTTTTAGCCTCTATCAATATAGTCGGTGGCTTTTTTGTCACCCGCCGTATGTTAGAAATGTTTAGAAAATAACAGGAGATCACAATGTCACACAGTTTAGTTACGATGTCATACATCGTTGCCGCCATCCTGTTCATTCTAAGTCTTAGTGGCTTAAGTAATCAGGAAACAGCTCGTAAAGGTAATTATTACGGCATGTTAGGCATGGCCATTGCCATTATTGCTACCACTTTTAGTGGCTCTGTTACGGCTTTTGGTATTTTAGTCGCCGCCTTAATCGTAGGGGGTGCTATTGGTGCTAGAGCCGCCGCTAAAGTTGAAATGACACAAATGCCCGAACTGGTTGCGATCATGCACAGCTTGGTCGGTATGGCGGCCGTGTTAGTCGGTTATGCCAACTTTATGGATCATGCGATTTCTATCTCAGGTGTTGAAAAAACCATCCACGAAGTAGAAATTTATATCGGTATTCTTATTGGTGCGGTTACATTTTCAGGCTCAGTCATTGCTTTTGGTAAACTTAGCGAAAAGATTAGTGGTAAACCCTTGTTATTACCGGGTCGCCACTGGCTAAATCTACTATTACTGATCGCTGCTATTGTTTTAGGTTATGTGTTTTTGCAACAAACCGAAGCCGGTGGGGATGCCATTATTCCATTAGCAATTATGACCGGTATTGCCTTAATCTTTGGTATACACATGGTTATGGCTATCGGGGGTGCCGATATGCCAGTAGTGATTTCCATGCTGAATAGTTATTCAGGATGGGCGGCGGCGGCAACTGGGTTTATGCTCAGTAACGACCTGTTGATTGTAACCGGCGCGTTAGTGGGCAGTAGCGGTGCTATTTTGAGTTATATCATGTGCCGAGCGATGAACAGACATTTTTTAAGTGTTATTGCAGGTGGATTTGGTACAACTTCAGGTGGAGAATCAGCTGCGATTGAAGGCGAAGTTCAACCTGTTAGTGCAGAGGAAACAGCCCAATTACTTAAAGAAGCCAAAAACATTATGATCATTCCTGGCTACGGCATGGCCGTTGCCCAAGCACAACATACGGTTAATGAAATCACCAAATTATTAAGAGATAAAGGTAAAAAAGTACGCTTTGGTATCCATCCGGTTGCTGGACGTATGCCAGGACACATGAACGTATTATTAGCCGAAGCTAAAGTACCGTATGACATTGTTTTTGAAATGGACGAAATCAATGATGATTTCCCAAATGTAGATGTATCCATTGTCATCGGTGCGAATGACATCGTTAATCCGTCTGCACTGAATGACCCTAATAGTCCAATTGCAGGAATGCCCGTTATAGAATGCTGGAAAGGCGAAACAACTATCGTCTTAAAACGTAGTATGGCATCGGGGTATGCGGGGGTAGGTAATCCATTATTTGTGTTAGAGAATACACGCATGTTATTTGGTGATGCCAATACAACCATGCAGGCAGTATTAAAAGCGTTGAAAGAATAAGCTGCCATTCTGGCCATGCTTTTATGCCAATCATTTACCTAATTTGTATGGGCATAAATAGCATTGCCAGTTATTCTCTGAACATACCAATCTTAACCAGACTGGAATTTAGATATTAATTACGGCTTATATAACATTTTAGAATGAATTAAACTAATTTGGAAATCTATAACCTTTTGGAGTCACTTTTAAATGCAACATCACTTCATTAACCGATATTACATAACAAGCATCTGCTTAGTATCACTTCTCTCAGGTTGCGCGTCTGACCCCGCACCTATACCCGCATCTCCGATTCTTTCTGGGGATAAAATGCTAAGCGAAAGCAAAAATATTGCTAACTTAGGCGATAGATGGAAAAAAGGTAAGCAATTGATAGATCAAGGCAATATTCTAATCCGTGATGGTAAAGGCAAAATCGATGAAGGCAATCGCATGATTGATGAAGGCGAAAGAATACAACGTGAAAGCGAAGAAAGTTATAAAAATATTAAACAATAACCGACAATAAACGCATTAGATAAAGCAAGTGATAGCTTCACTCCATCACTTGCTTTTATTTCACATAAAAACCTATAACTCTCGCGTAGCACTAAATTTAATATCCGGCCATCGTTCTTCTGTCAACTGCAAGTTGACTCGACTATTAGCCAAATAAACCAAGTAACCACCTCCATCTTCAGCCAAATTTTCAAATACTTTCTTTTTAAACTCTTCAAGTTTCGCAGGTTTATCTGAACTCACCCAGCGCACGGTTGAAATAGGAGCCGCATCATAGACGCATTCAACATTATATTCACCTTTCAAGCGAAAGGCTGTTACATCAAACTGCAAAATCCCCACAGCCCCCAGAATTAAATCATTATTTTTTAATGGCTTAAATAACTGTGTAGCACCTTCTTCCGTTAATTGCACTAAACCTTTTTGCAGTGCCTTTGCTCTTAAAGGATCTTTTAAAATGACCCGCCGAAATAATTCAGGAGCAAAATAAGGAATGCCTCCAAATTTGAGTGCTTCACCTTGAGTAAACGTATCTCCCACTTGAATAGTACCGTGATTGTGCAACCCTATGATGTCACCAGGATAAGCCTCTTCCACACTCTTACGGGTATCCGCCTGAAAAGTAATCGCATTACTAACCTGAATACTCTTGCCTAATCGAACATGTTGAACCTTCATACCTTTATCGAATTTACCTGAGCAAACTCTTAAAAAAGCAACTCTATCCCTATGAGAAGGGTCCATATTCGCTTGAACTTTAAAGACAAAACCTGAAAACTTTTCCTCTTCGGGATCAACCACCCTCTGTTCTGCTTGCCTGGGTCGCGGAGAAGGCGCATATTCTGCAAAAGCGTCCAATAATTCGATAATACCAAAATTATTTATCGCAGAACCGAAGAAAACAGGGGTTAAATTTCCAGCCAAATACTCTTCTAAATCAAACTCATGACTTGCGCCTTTAACCAGATCTATTTCGTCACGCAGTTCTTCAGCCTGTTCTTTAAGAATTTCATCTAACTTAGGATTATTCAAGCCTTTAATCACTTCTGCCTCAGCAATCCTTCCACCATGCTGAGCGCTAAACAAATGAATTTCATCCTTGTACAAATGATAAACCCCCTTAAATCGCTTACCCATACCAATAGGCCAAGTCATCGGAGCACATTTAATATTTAATACGTGCTCAACTTCGTCCATTAACTCAATAGGTTCACGCCCTTCTCTATCCAATTTATTGATAAATGTTAGAATAGGAGTCGTGCGTAATCGGCACACTTCCATTAAATTAATGGTACGCGCTTCAACCCCTTTAGCAACGTCGATAACCATCAATGCCGAGTCAACTGCCGTTAAAGTACGATAGGTATCTTCTGAGAAATCTTCATGACCTGGCGTATCAAGCAAATTGATAATACAGTCTTTATGTTCAAACTGCATGACCGAAGTAGTCACAGAAATACCCCGCTCCTTTTCCATTTCCATCCAGTCAGAAGTCGCATGACGAGCCGCTTTACGCCCCTTTACAGATCCTGCAAGCTGAATAGCACCTCCAAACAACAGTAACTTTTCAGTAATCGTTGTTTTACCTGCGTCAGGATGTGAAATGATAGCGAAGGTTCGGCGTCTTAGCAGTTCTGAGTTTTGTTCTAACATGCTTTATTAATTTGGTTTTACAAAATTAAAGAATTATACCTTTTTATTCAAGGCAATGTATTGGCCATCTAAAAGGCAAAAAAAAACCCAAGTGATTAGACCTGGGTTTTTTAAATAAGAGCTTGGCAATTCCCTACTTTCACATGGCAAACTGCCACACTATCATCGGCGCTAAATGGTTTCACTTCCGAGTTCGGGATGGGATCGGGTGGT
>CAIOMN010000194.1 GCA_903859415.1 uncultured Methylococcaceae bacterium | reverse complement strand
TTTCAATTTTATGAAGATTTTTTAATGATAGCCTCAGCAATATGCGAAGGTGTTTCATTGTATTTTTCAAACTGCATACTGTACGTAGCTCGCCCCTGTGTTGCCGAACGCAAATCAGTTGAATATCCGAACATTTCCGATAACGGCACTTCGCAGCTAAGTGTTTTACCAGAAGGCGTATCATGCATACCTAAAATTATGCCACGTCGCCTATTTATATCACCAACAACATCACCCATATAATCTTCAGGTGTGGCAATTTCTACTTTCATTATTGGCTCTAATAAAACTGGATCGGCATTTCTTGCGGCTTCTCTGAAGCACATAGAACCAGCAATCTTGAAAGCCATTTCATTTGAATCTACATCGTGATACGAACCATCAAATATAGACACCTTAACATCCAACATCGGATATCCAGCAAGCACTCCACACTTGAGTTGCTCTTGAACACCTTTATCAACAGCGGGAATAAATTCCTTTGGAACAACCCCACCAATTACCTCATTAATAAATTCATATCCTGCACCAACTTCTTGCGGCTCAACTCGCAACCATACATGCCCATATTGACCACGCCCTCCAGATTGCCTTATAAACTTGCCTTCTTGTTCTACAGACTTACGGATAGTCTCTCTATAGGCTACCTGTGGAGCGCCTACGTTTGCCTCGACATTGAATTCCCTTTTCATTCTATCGACAATAATTTCTAAATGCAGCTCGCCCATTCCAGAAATAATAACCTGACCACTTTCTTCATCTGTTCGCACTCTAAAGGATGGATCTTCCTGAGCCAATTTTCCTAGTGCTAAACCCATTTTATCCTGATCAGCTTTTGTTTTTGGCTCTACTGCTACAGATATTACAGGCTCGGGAAACTGCATACACTCGAGGATTATAACATTCCCTTGATCACATAATGTATCTCCAGTAGTTACATCCTTTAATCCGATTACTGCAGCAATATCACCCGCATAAACTTCTTTAACCTCTTCGCGACTATTCGCATGCATTTGAACAAGCCTGCCAATTCGCTCCCTTTTCTTTTTTACTGAATTAAAAACAACTTCTCCAGTGCTTAGCACCCCAGAATAAACCCTAAAAAACGACAATGTCCCAACAAATGGATCCGTTGCAATTTTAAAAACAAGTGCAGAAAACGGCTCATCATCCGATGAATGCCGTTTTACTTCAGTTTCTTCATCTTCTAACAATCCTGTTATAGATACAATGTCTGTTGGAGCAGGCATATATTCAACAATACCGTCAAGTACTGACTGAACACCTTTATTTTTAAATGCTGACCCACAAAAAGCTGGAACGATTTCATTTTTTATGCAACGTATACGTATTCCATATTTTATTTCTTCATTTGATAACACCCCTTCCATAAGGTATTTCTCTGTCAATTCTTCACTCGCATCTGCGGCTGCCTCAATCATTGATTCTCTCCACTTTTCAGCAGAAATTACCATATTATGAGGAATGTCCTCTTCTAAAAAGGTTGTTCCCAATGTTTCTTCGCACCAGTAAATTGCCTTCATCTTAATAAGATCAACTACCCCTGAGAATCCTTCCTCAGAACCAATTGGTAATTGAACGGGAATAGCCTTAGCTCCCAAACGATCGTCTATCTGCTGAATAACTCTTAAGAAATCAGCCCCAGTTCGATCCATCTTGTTCACAAACACTAATCGAGGAACCTTGTATTTATCTGCTTGACGCCATACCGTCTCTGACTGCGGCTCTACCCCTCCAACAGCACAAAAGACAGCACATGCACCATCCAACACACGTAAAGACCTTTCTACCTCAATTGTAAAGTCAACATGCCCGGGAGTGTCAATTATGTTAATCCTATGAATGGGATATTGCTTCTCCATTCCACTCCAGAAGCATGTTGTTGCCGCCGAGGTTATAGTTATTCCTCTTTCTTGCTCCTGAACCATCCAATCCATTGTAGCTGCACCATCATGAACCTCACCTAATTTATGTGAGACACCAGTATAATACAATATTCTTTCAGTGGTTGTTGTCTTACCTGCATCAATATGCGCCATGATGCCAATATTACGATACCGCTCAATTGGTGTTTTACGCACTATAATTCAACAAGTTAAATCTAAAATTTAAAACTACCAACGATAATGTGAGAAAGCTTTATTAGCCTCAGCCATTCTGTGAGTATCTTCACGTTTTTTAGCTGCAGATCCTCTACTTTCAAAAGCATCCAACAATTCACCTGCTAATTTTGATGACATATTCCTTTCATTTCTCTTTCTTGAGGCATCAATCAACCAACGCATAGCCAATGCCATACGACGAGACGGACGAACTTCAACTGGAACCTGATAGGTTGCACCACCTACACGACGAGATTTTACCTCAACCCTAGGCTGAACATTCTCTAAAGCCTTAGACAATACATCCAACGGCTCCCCATGACCTTTACTTTCAATCACATCCAAAGCACCATAAACAATCCCTTCAGCAATTGATTTTTTGCCACTTTCCATTATCATGTTCATAAATTTGGTTAGCATAACACTACCAAATCTTGGATCAGGAATTATTTCTCTTTTTGTAGCAACTCTTCTTCTAGACATTTATCACCAACTCTGACTATTAGCTTTTAGGCCGTTTTGTTCCATATTTGGAGCGACCACACTTTCTATTATTTACACCTGAAGCATCCAAACTTCCACGAACAACGTGATATCTTACACCAGGCAAATCCTTAACCCTACCGCCTCTAATCAAAACCACTGAATGCTCTTGAAGATTATGACCCTCACCACCAATGTAGCTACTTACCTCAGACCCATTAGTCAACCTAACCCTTGCTACTTTACGTAAAGCTGAGTTTGGCTTTTTAGGTGTAGTAGTGTACACCCGCGTACAAACACCTCTTCGCTGAGGACAAGCCTCTAACGCTGGTACATTACTTTTTTCTACTTTTTTAGCACGTGGCTTTCGAACTAATTGGTTGATTGTGGCCATATCTTTGTTTACCCCGATATACAATTTAACTGTCAGATAACTAATCCGCTATCATTGGATACAGATTAATTCTTTAAACTGACCTAAGCACGTTAGCTTATGTGAGCAGAGCATAATACTTGTTTATACGCCCTAGGTCAAGTCCATTTTCTTTATTTACTCACTACTTATACATTTAATGCCTGCTTTAAAGCCTCTTCGACATCATCGGCATCTACTGTTGCAATCACTTCATGTTCTACAATCTGTTGATGGACAAAACGATTTTTTCTGTTTTCATGATAGGCTAAACCTGTTCCCGCTGGAATTAACCTTCCAACGATAACGTTTTCCTTTAAACCTTGCAGCCCATCACTTAATCCCCTTACTGCTGCATCTGTCAACACTCTAGTTGTTTCCTGAAACGAAGCAGCCGAAATAAATGACTCTGTAGCCAAAGAAGCTTTTGTTATACCCAACAATATCGACTCATAGCTTGCTGGAATTTTTCCTTCACTTTCTACCTTGTCATTTTCAACCCTCATAGCGGCTCTTTCAACTTGCTCACCTTTTAAGAAGCTTGTATCTCCAGATGCGGTAATTTCAACTTTTCTTAGCATTTGACGTATGATTGCCTCAATATGCTTATCGTTGATTTTCACACCTTGTAATCTATATACATCCTGTATTTCTTTAACCAAGTAGTTTGCTAATTCTTCAATACCTCTCAAACGCAGAATATCATGAGGAGTTAATTCACCCTCAGCAATAGTCTCTCCCTTTTCTACATATTCCCCTTCAAATACGGTAATATGACGCCATTTTGGAATCAACGTTTCCACTTGCTCACCAGCCGCATCTGTAATAATAACTCGCTGCTTTCCTTTAGTTTCTTTACCAAAAGAAATAGTTCCACTTGTCTCAGCAAGAATTGCAGGATCTTTGGTTTTTCTAGCTTCAAATAAATCTGCAACACGAGGTAGACCACCAGTAATATCACGAGTCTTACTTGACTCTTGGGGTATTCTCGCTAGAACGTCACCCACCCTTACTTCACCACCATCTTTAATACCAGCAATCGCACCAGCAGGTAAAAAATATTGCGCTGGAATTTCAGTACCAGGCAGGTGAATTGTATTACCATCAGCATCTAAAAGCTTAACCATAGGCCGCAACTCTTTACCCGCCGAACCACGCTGCTTTGGATCAGTTACAACAAGTGAACTTAAACCTGTGACCTCGTCAGACTGTTTCTGAACAGTTATACCATCTAGAAAATCTTTTAATTCAACAATACCATCTACTTCGGTAATAACTGGATGAGTATGAGGATCCCAAGTTACAATTATATCTCCCGCAAGAATTTTAGATCCTTCTTGGACAGATAAAACTGCACCATATGGGATTTTATAACGCTCTCTCTCACGACCATAATCATCAACCACACCCACTTCGCCAGATCTAGAAACCGCAACCAACTTTCCTTCACGGTTTAGCACTGACTTAAGATTGTTTAATCTGACAGTTCCTGCTGATTTAACTTGCACATTACTAATTGCAGCCGATCTCGATGCTGCTCCACCAATATGGAATGTACGCATTGTCAATTGCGTTCCCGGCTCACCAATTGATTGGGCTGCTATTACACCAACCGCTTCACCTATATTAACCAGATGCCCACGCCCAAGATCACGCCCATAACAAGCCGCACAAACTCCATGTCTATTCTCACAAGTAATAATCGATCTAACTACAACCTGATCAACACTTTGTTCATCGAGAATAGAAACCCAATACTCATCCAGCAACGTTTTGGCAGGAACAATAATATTTTCCCCTGATGCATCTAAGATATCATTTACTGCAACACGCCCTAAAACGCGCTCAGATAATGGTTCTACAACATCCCCTCCTTCGATAATGGGGGTCATAATAAGGCCATTAGAGGTTCCGCAATCGTTACCAGTAATAACCAAATCTTGCGCGACATCAACCAATCTACGTGTCAGATAACCGGAGTTAGCTGTTTTTAATGCTGTATCTGCAAGCCCCTTTCTCGCTCCATGCGTTGAAATAAAGTATTGAAGTACGTCAAGACCTTCACGGAAATTAGCTGTAATAGGAGTTTCAATAATTGAACCATCAGGCTTGGCCATCAATCCACGCATACCTGCTAATTGACGAATTTGAGCAGCCGAACCCCTTGCTCCTGATTCTGCCATCATAAAAATGGAGTTAAATGATTTTTGCTTAACAGGATTTCCATTTGCATCTATAACTGTTTCTTCACCCAAACCATCCATCATCACTTTAGCTACTTGATCATTTGCATGAGACCAGATATCAACTACCTTGTTATAGCGCTCCCCATCCGTAACTAAACCAGAAGCGTATTGACTTTGAATTTCGTTCACTTCCCTATCGGCTGCATTAATAATATCTACTTTCTTAGCAGGGATTGCCATATCTTCTATTCCGAAAGATACTCCCGAAATCGTTGCATATCTGAAACCTAAATACATTAGCTGATCAGCCAAAACAACTGTATCTTTATTGCCTAAATGTCTATAACTGTAATTAATCAACCTTGAAATATTTTTTTTCGTCATATCACAGTTGACCAATTCATAGGGCATGCGCTCAGGCACCACTTCCCAGATTAATGCCCTACCAACTGTTGTCTCTACTCTATGAGTTTTATCCTCAAGCTCGCCCAGCTCATTAATTACTTTTTCAGTAATACGCAGTTGAATTTTTGATTGCAATTCAACTGATTTAGCTAAAAGCGCCTTATGGATTTCGCCCACACTGCCAAAAATACTACCATCCCCTTTAGCATTAATTTTTTCACGACTAATATAATATAAACCCAATACCACGTCCTGAGATGGATTGATAACCGGCTCACCATTAGCAGGCGATAAAATATTATTTGTAGCCATCATCAATGTTCTGGCTTCTAATTGTGCTTCAATAGACAGTGGAATATGAACAGCCATCTGATCGCCGTCAAAATCCGCATTAAATGCACTACATACTAATGGATGCAGTTGTATTGCCTTACCTTCTATTAAAGTTGGCTCAAATGCTTGAATACCTAATCGATGCAGTGTAGGTGCACGATTCAAAAGAATTGGATGTTCACGTATCACTTCTTCAAGAATATCCCAAACCTCAGGACCTTCTCTTTCAACCATTTTCTTTGCAGCTTTTATAGTAGTAGCTAATCCTCTTAGCTGTAACTTGCTAAAAATAAATGGCTTAAATAATTCCAAAGCCATTTTTTTAGGCAATCCACATTGATGCAATCTCAATGTCGGCCCAACCACAATGACTGATCGACCTGAATAATCAACACGCTTACCAAGTAAATTCTGACGGAATCTTCCTTGTTTGCCCTTGATCATATCTGCAAGCGACTTAAGTGGTCTTCTGTTGGTGCCTGTTATAGCTCTACCACGACGGCCATTATCCAGCAGCGCATCGACAGACTCTTGTAGCATACGCTTTTCATTTCTTACAATAATATCTGGTGCATTAAGATCTAATAATCGATTTAAACGATTATTTCTATTAATTACACGACGATATAAATCATTTAAATCTGACGTAGCAAAACGCCCGCCATCCAGAGGCACTAAAGGCCTCAACTCAGGTGGTAATACTGGCAGAACTTTAAGAATCATCCATTCTGGACGATTCTTTGAACTCAACAGCGCATCCATTACTTTTAAACGCTTTGAATATTTTTTTATTTTTGTCTCAGAACTCGTTGAATTAATTTCTTCCCGTAATATTTCAACTTGTTCCTTTAAATCAATAGCTTTAAGAAGATCATAGATAGCTTCTGCACCCATCTTTGCTATAAAATCATCTCCATGCATATCAACTGCATCTAAATACTCATCATCAGTCAGTAATTGACCCTTTTCTAACGGGGTCATACCTGGATCTAAAATAACGAATGATTCGAAATATAATACGCGTTCAATTTCACGCAAAGTCATATCCAATAACAAAGCTATTCTTGATGGTAATGACTTTAAAAACCAAATATGAGCAACAGGGCTTGCTAAATCAATATGCCCCATTCTCTCACGACGTACTTTAGATAAAGTTACCTCTACACCGCACTTTTCGCAAATTACTCCACGATGCTTAAGCCTTTTATATTTACCACATAGGCATTCGTAGTCACTAACGGGGCCAAATATTTTAGCGCAAAAAAGCCCATCTCTCTCTGGCTTGAAAGTACGATAATTAATTGTTTCAGGTTTCTTTACTTCGCCATATGACCAAGAACGTATCATATCGGGTGAAGCCAAACCAATACTGATTCCATCAAAGTCATCTGCACGACCTTGACGTTTTAAAAAATTCATTAGATCTTTCAAGAGCTTATCCTCTTTAAATAGTTTCTGGCATTGTCCAGAACAGACTTAGACACATGCTTGCATCTTCACTCTGCAAATATAGGTATTTACCTTAAATATACAGCGGCTTTATTTGGCACATACATTAATAAATATAAATGTCGCTGGACGACATTTATATTATTCATTTTTATTCTCGCTGTAATTCTATATTTACTGCCAATGAACGAATTTCTTTAATTAAAACATTAAATGATTCAGGCATTCCTGCTTCCATTTTATGATCGCCATCGACTATATTTTTATACATCCTCGTTCTACCTGTCACGTCATCTGACTTAACAGTGAGCATTTCTTGTAAAGTATATGCCGCTCCATAAGCTTCTAAAGCCCACACCTCCATTTCGCCAAATCGTTGACCACCAAACTGAGCCTTTCCACCCAATGGTTGTTGTGTTACAAGACTATATGGTCCAGTTGACCGTGCATGCATTTTATCATCAACTAAATGATTCAACTTTAACATGTACATATATCCAACCGTTACTTCACGCTCAAACGGCTCCCCTGTCAAACCATCATACAGTGTAATTTGACCATGCTCTGGTAAGTCAGCTAATTTCAGCATAGTGCGAATTTCATCTTCACTTGCACCATCAAATACCGGCGTAGCCATTGGAACACCACTCACAAGATTAGTCGCCATTTCTAGAATTTCCTGATCTGTAAATGAATCCAGATCTTCTTTACGACCACTACTATTGTAGATTTTATCGAGGTATTCTCTGATAGCAGTTACTTTTTCCTTTTCTGCTTCATACTTTGCTTCAAGCATCTTACCAATTTTTATACCCAAGCCTTTTGCTGCCCACCCTAAATGTGTCTCTAAAACCTGGCCTACATTCATGCGCGAGGGTACACCCAGAGGATTTAAAACTATATCGACTGGATTACCATCTGCTGTATAAGGCATATCTTCAATAGGCCTGATCATCGAAATAACACCTTTATTTCCATGACGACCTGCCATTTTATCTCCTGGCTGAATTCGACGTTTCACAGCCAAATAGACTTTGACCATTTTCAGCACGCCTGGTGCTAAGTCATCGCCCATTGTTATCTTTTTACGTTTTATCTCGAATTTCTCATCAAAATCTTTTCTTTGCTGCTCAACCTGACTAATTACAGCTTCCAACTGAAGATTTATATCTTCGTCTTTCATCTTTATTTTTAGCCATTCAGAATGCCTTAGGATGTTCAAATATTCTTGGGTTATTACCTCTCCAGCCTTATGTCCACTAGGTCCTGACTGTGCTATTTTACCAACGAGTAATTTGGCCACACGAGCGAAAATATCTTCTTCAAGAATCTTTAATTGATCATCGAGATCTTTTCTATAATGATTAATTTCTTCTTGCTCAATATCTAATGCCCTCTGATCCTTCTTCACACCATCACGAGTAAAAACTTGAACATCGATTACAGTGCCTTCTATACTGCCTGGTACTCGCAATGAAGTATCCTTGACGTCTGCCGCTTTTTCACCAAAAATTGCTCGCAATAACTTTTCTTCAGGTGTTAATTGAGTTTCGCCCTTAGGTGTAACTTTACCTACCAGAATATCACCGCCCTTTACTTCTGCACCGACATAAACAATACCTGATGCATCAAGTTTTGATAGAGCTTCTTCACTTACGTTAGGAATATCGGCTGTAATCTCTTCAGGACTATGTTTAGTATCTCGCGCAACACAAGTTTTCTCTTCAATATGAATTGTAGTAAAACGATCTTCTTTTACTACTCGCTCTGATACAAGAATTGAATCTTCAAAGTTATATCCATTCCACGGCATGAAGGCGACCAGCATGTTCTGACCTAATGCCAACTCTCCCAGATCTGTTGATGGTCCATCCGCTAAAATATCACCCGCACTTACCTTATCACCTGGCTTTACAAGTGGCTTTTGATTAATACAAGTGTTCTGGTTTGAACGCGTATATTTTGTCAAATTGTAAATATCAACACCTGGGGCACCAGTTTCAGTTTCTGTATCATTTACACGCACTACTATTCTAGCTGCGTCGACCGCTTCGATACTACCTCCGCGAGCCGCAACGACAGTTACGCCAGAGTCTTTCGCAACAATGCGCTCCATGCCAGTACCAACTAAAGGCTTCTCTGCTCTCAATGTTGGCACAGCTTGACGTTGCATATTTGAACCCATAAGAGCCCGGTTCGCGTCATCATGTTCAAGAAACGGTATTATTGAAGCCGCTACAGATACAATTTGCTTAGATGAAACATCCATATACTGTACAGTATCAGACATCGCTAAAGCGAACTCATCCTTATGGCGACAAGATACTAATCCATCTACAAGCTTACCATTTTCATCAACAGCAACACTTGCTTGTGCAATAACAAACTCACCTTCTTCAATCGCTGAAAGATAATCTACTTGATCAGTCACCACTCCATTAATTACCTTTCTATAAGGCGTTTCTAAAAAACCATATCCATTAGTACGGGCGTAAACTGATAACGAATTGATCAGTCCTATATTTGGACCTTCTGGTGTCTCAATTGGACAAACTCGTCCATAATGAGTTGCGTGTACGTCACGAACCTCAAATCCTGCTCTTTCTCTTGCTAAACCACCCGGCCCCAAGGCGGAGACCCTGCGTTTATGAGTCACTTGAGATAACGGATTATTTTGATCCATAAACTGTGATAATTGGCTTGACCCAAAAAACTCTTTAACTGCCGCAGAAACTGGCTTTGCATTTATAATTTCTTGTGGCATTAGCCCTTCTGAGTCTGCTAGCGTTAAACGTTCTTTAACTGCACGCTCAACTCTGACTAACCCAACTCTAAATTGGTTCTCAATCATTTCACCAACAGACCGTACACGTCTATTACCTAAATGATCAATATCATCAACCGTTCCGTTACCGTTACGAATTGAAATTAACTCTTTGAGAACGTCAATAATATCTTCTTTGTTTAATGTTCCAGACCCTATCGATTCTTCGCGACCTAAACGTCGATTAAACTTCATTCTACCGACTGTAGATAAATCGTATCTATCATCGGTAAAAAATAGATTTTGGAACAGATTCTCTGCAGATTCTTTTGTTGGAGGCTCGCCAGGTCTCATCATACGATAAATTTCTACCAGTGCTTCCAATGAGTTTGAGGTTGTATCTAATCTCATTGCATTACTTATGTATGCACCGTTATCTAAATCGTTTACAAATAACGTTTCAATTTCTGTTATACCACTATCGATACAACGCTCTATCAATGCTGAGGTTACTTCGTCATTTACGTTGGCAACCAACTCTCCCGTACTTTGGTCTACTAAATTGTGACCAAGAATTTTACCAACTAGATATTCTCTGGGTACTTCAACCTGGCTTAATTCTGCTTTATTCATCTCCCTGATATGCTTGGCAGTAATCCGTCTACCTTCCTCAACCAATACTTGTCCGTTATGTTTTATATCGAATGCTGAAATCTCTCCACGCATTCTCTCAGGAACTATATGAAATAAACATTTTTCCGAGCTTAAAGTAAATTTGTTCTTTTCGAAGAAAATATTGATCATTTCTTCGTTATCGTATCCTAAGGCTCTTAGCAATATAGTTGCTGGTATTTTTCTACGACGGTCAATCCGTACATAGACGCAATCTTTGTGATCAAATTCAAAATCAAGCCATGAACCTCTATAAGGTATCACGCGCGCATTAAACAATAGCTTACCGGATGAATGTGTTTTACCTTTATCATGATCAAAAAACACGCCGGGAGAACGATGTAACTGTGAAACTATAACTCTCTCAGTTCCGTTAATTACAAATGTTCCGTTATCCGTCATTAAGGGCAACTCACCCATATAAACTTCTTGTTCACGTATGTCTTTTACCACCTTTGCATTTGCAGAAGCTTCTTTATCATAAATTACCAAGCGCACTAAAACGCGCAATGGCGCAGCGTAAGTCGCACCTCGTTGTTGACATTCTCTTACATCGAATGTGGGCTCACCTAATCTATATCTAACATATTCCAACACTGCATAACCAGAGTGGCTTTCTATAGGAAAAACACTTGAAAATGCTGCATGCAATCCTATTCCTGCACGTTTATCTGGAGAAACGCCAGATTGTAAAAAACCTGCATATGAATTTATTTGAGTCGCTAAAAGATAGGGAACCTCAAGTACTTCTGTACTTTTCCCAAAGTTATTTCGAATACGCTTTTTTTCGGTAAAAGAGTAGGACATATCGCTTCCAAACCTTTTCGTCATGAATTATTTCACTGTGTATTAGTTACAAACAGTAAAAGGCCGATGACACTAGTCACCAGCCATACTTTAAATAGAGACGCAAATTTTGCGCCTCTTTTTTGTTTTTCCAAAATTATAATTACTTAATTTCGACAGTTGCGCCCGCTTCAGCAAGTTGCTTTTTGATATCTTCTGCTTCTGCCTTGGGAATACCTTCTTTAAGAACTGTTGGTACACCTTCAACTGCGTCTTTCGCTTCTTTTAGTCCTAAACCAGTAATACTACGCACAGTTTTAATTACTGAAACTTTATTATCGCCAAATGATGTTAAAATCACATCAAATTCAGTTTGTTCTTCAACTATTGCTGCTGCTGCGGCAGGTGCTGCAGCTACTGCAGTAGCTGCAGATACGCCGAATTTTTCTTCGAATGCTGAAATTAAATCAACAATCTCCAGTACGGTCATGTTTCCAACCGCTTCTAAGATATCGGCTTGTGTGATCGCCATTATGTATTCCTCTAAAATAATTTGGTTTTAAACTTGGTAATGTAGCTCGTGTTTATGCAGCTTCTTGCTTTTGCTCTTTGAGTGCTGCCAAGGTACGGGCAAGCTTTTCTACTGGAGCCTTAATGACTGACATTAACATACTGATACCTTGATTACGTGTCGGCAGACTTGCCAGCCTTGCTAATTCAGACCCATCATATGCCTGACCACCAATCGCGACAATCTTAGTAATTAATTTATCATGTGTTTTAGCAAAATCACTTATCAAGCGTCCTGCAGATCCAGGATCTTCCATAGAAAATGCAATCAACAATGGACCAACAAGACCACTTTGCATACATTCAAATTCAGTTCCTGAAACAGCTCGCTTTGCTAATGTATTCTTTACAACGCGAAGATAAACACCTGTTTCCCTTGCCGTTTTACGCAACGAGGTCAATTCTGTATTTGTTAATCCGCGATATTCCGCAGCAACGGCTGAGTGTGCTTTTGCGGCGTATTGAGCTACTTCTTCTACGACAGCTTTTTTGCCATCTAAATTTAGTGCCACAGCTTAGCTCCATCATTCTGGATTTTATCCAGAGTTATTAAACACATTCTTACGAATGCCCCTTATACGGCTTAATTCACCTTTATCAGGTTTCATTTTCCGCCTACGCAGGATTATTAAGTTTTTCAACCCCTGCGGTCTTTGACGGTTACCGCCGTTAAACGGCAACCCAAAGTATTTTGTTAGTTTGCAATACTACTTGCGTCTAACCATAACCCAGGTCCCATCGTTGAAGACAAGGTTATTTTCTTAATATAAACACCTTTTGCGGCAGTCGGCTTAGCTTTACGCAAATCCGACAATAAAGCTTCTAGATTTCCTTGAATAGCTAGTGCATCAAATGCGACCTTTCCAAGAGTACAATGAATAATACCGCCCTTATCTGTTCTATAACGAACTTGACCAGACTTAGCATTCTTAACTGCTGTAGCAACATCAGTTGTTACTGTACCTACTTTTGGGTTAGGCATTAATCCTCTTGGACCCAATATTTGACCTAACTGCCCAACTACTCTCATTGCATCTGGAGAAGCAATGACCACATCAAAATTCATCTCACCTTTTTTTACTAAATCTCCAAGATCATCCATACCGACGATATCCGCACCTGCTGCCAAAGCGGCATCTGCGTTTGGCCCTTGTGTAAAAACTGCCACACGTACTGTTTTACCTGTACCATTGGGAAGTACAGTTGCACCACGTACATTTTGATCTGACTTTCTTGGATCCACGCCTAAATTGACGCTGACATCTATAGCTTCATTAAATTTTGAAGTACTTAGCTCCTTTAGTATTTGCACAGCTTCCGTGATCGAATATTGCTTAGCTCTATCGACTTTACTTTTTATTAACTTTGCTTTTTTTGATAACTTAGCCATTATAATCCCTCCACGTTCAAGCCCATGCTTCGTGCACTACCTGCAATTGTTTTAATTGCTGCTTCTAAGTTTGCAGCATTCAAATCTTCCATTTTTGTTTTTGCTATTTCTTCCAGCTGAGCCAAAGTAACAGTGCCTACTTTTTTCGTGTTAGGATTACTACTACCGCTTTTTATTCCAACTGCTTTTTTCAACAATATTGATGCAGGCGGTGTTTTAGTTATAAAGGTAAAACTTCGATCACTGTAAACTGTGATGACAACTGGTAATGGCAATCCTTTTTCAACATCCTGAGTTTTGGCATTAAATGCTTTACAAAACTCCATAATGTTTACGCCACGCTGACCTAATGCTGGCCCTACTGGTGGACTTGGATTTGCTTCACCTGCTTTTACCTGCAGCTTTATGTAAGCGGTTATTTTTTTAGCCATTTTTCACTCCAAATTGGGTACAAACGCTTTTCAGCTCCCCCGTAGACACAAAAATCCCTGCCTTGGAAAGACAGAGATTCATTTTTACTTTAACTTATGACATCTATCACTATGTGTATCAGCTTTTTTCAACCTGCCCAAAAGCTAATTCAACTGATGTCGACCTGCCAAATATAAGAACAGAAATCTTTAATTTATTTTTCTCGTAATTAACTTCTTCAACAACACCATTAAAATCCTTAAATGGTCCATCAATTACTCTAATTACCTCACCAACCTCAAAAAGAACTTTAGGCCTAGGCTTATTAAATCCATCTTCAACCCTATTCAGGATTGACATCGCTTCTTTTTCGGAAATTGGCGCTGGACGATCTGAAGTGCCACCTATAAAACCTAATACCCTTGGCACATCCTTAACCAAATGCCAAGTCTCATCTGTCAATTCCATTTGCACTAAAACGTAACCAGGAAAAAACTTCCTTTCACTTTTCCGCTGCTGCCCCATACGCATTTCAATTATTTCTTCAGTAGGGACCAAAATCTTTCCGAAGTATTGATCAAGCCCTTCTCTTTTAATTCTTTCTTCTAGAGCTTGCTTAACTTTATTTTCAAAGTTTGAATAAGCGTGCACAACATACCAGCGTAGAGCCATAACCTTAACCGCCTTGACCCGTTAAATACCGCACACCCCAGAAAAGGAACATATCAAGAACCCACAAAATTAAGCCCACTATAAACACCATAGCAAACACTAATAGTGTTGTTCTCATGGTTTCATCTCGTGTCGGCCAAATCACTTTTCTTACTTCTTGACGAGACTCCACAGCAAAAGCCAGTAACGTCTTTCCAAGCTCAGTTGTTAAAACGGAACCAATGCCAATTGACAAAACAACAAGAAGCCCAAGCACTCTATATAAAAGCCTTACTTCTTTAAAGTATGCATGATCCGCTGAAAAGTAGTAGAATGCCGCAACACCAGCAACCACAAGTACTATAGAAAAAACTTGCTTGACAATATCAATGACTGATACTGATGACTCTGCTTGAGTATTCATGTGTTAATTATTATTATAGAAATATTTAGTTGCTTGTCTGACTGGCAGGCCAGGAGGGGCTCGAACCCCCAACCAGCGGTTTTGGAGACCGCCATTCTACCAATTGAACTACTGACCTATTCAGACAAAACTTACAGAACTTGCTATTTTATACCAACTTAAAATATTATTCAAGTATTGATGCAACAACGCCCGCACCGACTGTACGACCACCTTCACGAATTGCAAAACGCAATCCATCTTCCATAGCGATCGGTGAAATCAACTTTACTTTCACAGAAATATTGTCACCTGGCATTACCATTTCTACACCTTCTGGTAAATCCACCGCACCAGTCACATCTGTTGTTCTAAAATAG
>CAIOMN010000193.1 GCA_903859415.1 uncultured Methylococcaceae bacterium | reverse complement strand
TATAACCGCAGTTGTTTAACGCATAACAGCAACGATTATACCTATAACAGCAGAAGATATTTCATAACCGTAGTGGGTTATGGCATAACCGCAGCGGTTATACCTATAACAGCAGAAGATATTTCATAACCGCAGCGGTTAAACGTATAACAGATGCGATTATACCTATAACAATTGAAGATATTTCATAACCACAGTGGGTTATCGCATAACAACAGCGATTATAGCTATAACAGTAGAGGATACATTCATAACCGCAGCGATTAAACGTATAACCGTCGAATCTATCGTTTAATAACCGGAATCATAACAATATCACCCCTGCTCTGTTCTAAAAAAGGCGTGATAAGCTATTGATATTAAAATAAAAAAAATAATAAAGCTATCTTTATTTTTAAATAGGTATATAGTCAAGAATCAAAGGATTTTTAACGTTAGGAGAACGACATGAAAAGAGTCAAAGTGCTTTTAAACTTTTTAAATTTATCAATAGCAATTAAAATTTTATTCTACCGTAGTATCATCAGTTGTTTAACAGGTAATGCATACTTCCTGTTACCTTCTGTATCTTTAGATGTAGCAACCGCAGCTGTGGATAAGCTTGAAGCAGCGAGTGTGGCAGCGCAAGATGGCTCACACTTAAATATTTCTATCAGAAATGATGCAGAGAAAGCGGCTGATGAAATCTTTCGAAATCTGGCCAGTTATGTTGAGTTTACTGCTTTAGGTGATGAAACCACCATTCTTAGCAGTGGCTTTGCACCTTCTCAACAACCTGTACCGACGTACAAACCCGTCTTATCCGCTACTCATGGTGCACATTCGGGCAGTGTTAAATTGGCGACACCCAAAACACCAAGAACCTATGCACATATGTGGCGAATGCGTAAGGTATCCGTTAATGGTGTTGAAAACCCATGGATTGCCATCACCACGACGACCCAAACCACATATGAAGTGACTGGCCTTGAGCCTGGCGTTGAGTATGAGTTTCAAGGCGCGGGTGTAACCCCTGAAGGCATTACTGAGTATTGCCAATCAGTCACCTTAATCGTTATTTAAAACCGAGCGTTTTATCGCGAATGATCCACCTTACTGTGATACACCCCGTCCTTTGAATCACAGCCAATGATGTCTGCCATAAATTAGTTTGGTTTATATGGGATAAAATCGTACAAACACAATTGTGTTTGTACGTATGCGTATATGCTAATTAACTGAATCCCTTAAGCCCATTATTATGAAAATATTTGAGGCTAACATTTGATATACTGCATGAATAGTCAACCGGTTGGCGTGAAAAATAACATTACCCAATAATCATGAACGAACCCAAATCTTTTGTTAGCTGGTTTAGAGATTCATCTCCCTATATCCATGCCCATAGAACTAAAACTTTTGTTATTTATTTTGGGGGTGAAGCGGTCTTAGCGGATGACTTTGAGCATCATGTCCAGGATTTTGCCTTACTCAACAGTCTGGGTATCCGCCTTGTATTAGTTCACGGCATACGTCCGCAAATCGATGAACGCCTTAAGAAACTAAACACCC
Organism: uncultured Methylococcaceae bacterium; assembly: GCA_903859415.1. Taxonomy (GTDB): domain Bacteria; phylum Pseudomonadota; class Gammaproteobacteria; order Methylococcales; family Methylomonadaceae; genus Methylobacter_C. The sequence continues at coordinate 1,371 of CAIOMN010000193.1, read as the reverse complement.
CTGCCCTGTTTCATAAACACTTACGCATCACTGATGATATCGCATTGCAATGTGTAAAAGAAGCCGCCGGTTTAGTACGGGTAGAAATTGAAGCTTTGTTATCAATGGGCTTATCCAACTCGCCAATGGCGGGTAGTGCTCTTAAAGTCGCATCGGGTAATTTTGTCACGGCCAAACCGATTGGTGTGATAGAAGGTGTCGATTATTGTCATACGGGCGAAGTCCGTCGTGTTGATAGTTTGGCTATTCATCAGCAATTAGATCAGGATAATATTGTTTTAATCTCACCCGTTGGTTATTCACCCAGCGGCGAAGTATTTAACCTTTCTGCTGAACAAGTGGCGACTGCTGTTTCTATTGCCTTAAATGCAGAAAAGTTAATTTTGTTAACCGAACAAAGCTGTTGTGACCCAGTTGATAATGAAGCCGTGATTCGGCAAATGACCACGGATGAAGCAGAAAGCTTTTTACAGGACTATCCGACAATTTCCAATTCTATTAGACTATCCCTTAATGCCGCCATTCAAAGCAGCCGAGCAGGAATTGAACGCGTACACTTAATTAATAGAACCATTAATGGTGCATTATTATTAGAACTCTTCAGCCGCGACGGAATCGGTACGCTGATCAGCTCAACCCCCTTTGAAGACATACGATCTGCGACACTGAATGATATTGGCGGTATCCTTGAACTGATTAAACCCTTAGAGCAACAGGGCATACTCGCTAAACGTTCCCGAGAAAAAATTGAAATGGAAATAGCCGACTACATCATTATTGAGCGTGATGGCTTGGTGATTGGCTGTACCGCTCTTCATCCTAATCAAGCGGATCAGTATGGTTGTATTGCCTGCCTTGCCGTGCATCCTGATTATAGAGGCTCAGCAAGGGGTGATCGTTTAATTAATTATGTTCATAGTAAAGCCAAGCAATTAGCGCTTAAACATTTATTTGTGTTATCAACCCAAACAATGCACTGGTTTATTGAGCGAGGCTATTTATCTTCTAACATCAATAACCTTCCAGAAGCACTCAAGCTTAATTACAATCCACAAAGAAACTCCAAAATCTTAGTGAAAACGATTGAGTAACTGGATATGACCTGCTTATCGATTCTACAAATTACAGATCTGCACATCCAGCCAAACTTGGATGATCATTTTTTAGGCATCAATACCGAAGACTATTTTCATCGGGTGCTTGATCTTGCATTTTCTAAAGAACAAGCCATTGATCTCATTTTGTTAACGGGTGATTTAGCGCAAGATCCCTGCCCTGCAAGTTATCAACGTATTCTAGATCGCATCTATGCTAGCAATACACCCTGTATTTGTCTGCCTGGCAACCATGATGATTTTGCGCTCATGCAAC
>CAIOMN010000192.1 GCA_903859415.1 uncultured Methylococcaceae bacterium | reverse complement strand
TATAACCGCTGCGGTTATGCCATAACCCACTACGGTTATGAAATATCTTCTGCTGTTATAGCTATAATCGTTGCTGTTATGCGTTAAACAACTGCGGTTATAGGTGTAATCGCTGTTTTTTCTTATTAAGCAATTAAGAAAGCAGCCATTACATCGAAACATATTGATCAATTATTTAAAAGCTGTCGGTCGTTTTCTATCACATGTAATTTGGCTGTGATCGTTGGTTTAGAAAGTGATTGATTTTTTCAATCTCACTGGGATATAGTGATGGCATATAGCATCGATAGGAGAAACTCATGTCATCCAGTACCGTATTCACCAATAACCGCAGTCAGGCCGTGCGTTTGCCAGCCGATATGCGTTTTCCTGATTCTGTGAAAAAAGTGGAAGTTCGGATAGTGGGTTTAGAGCGGATTATTGCCCCTTCAGAATCCACTTGGGATAGTTTCTTTTTGGGAGGGCAAACCGTTAGTGATGATTTTATGACTGAACGTGCCGATCAGCACCAAAGCGAACGCGACAGTCTGTAAGGATACTTTATCTAGATGTTGAAATACTTACTTGATACCAATATTGTCATCCATGTGATCAAACAGCGCCCGATTGAGGTGTTAACGATGTTCAATAAGCAGCAAGGACGCATGGCCATATCCACTATTACGCTGGCTGAACTGGTACATGGCGCAGAAAAAAGCCAGTTTCCAGAACGTAATCTGGCGGCGGTTGAAGATTTTTGTAGCCGTTTAATGATGTTGCCTTATGGCGCTGAAGCGGCTTATCACTATGGCAGTATTCGCGCTGCGCTGGAACAAGTAGGTAAAACAATAGGCGTCAATGATTTGCATATTGCTGCTCAAGCCCGTAGCCAAGGACTCATCTTGGTTAGCAATAATCTATGTGAGTTTGAGCGTGTATCGGGATTGTTGATGGAAAATTGGGTTGAGTAATGGCTTAATAGATAACTATCAAAATAATACTAGGTCGGTAAACTAAAAGGGACTTATAGAGACGGCAATTTATCAGAAAATTATAAGCAATACCTTTGGGGTAATGAATGATTATTGCTGATACGGGTTTTTGGATTGCCCTAAGAAAGCAGCCATTACGGCAATTGCTCAGATTAAACTAAGATGATTGATTCACTGTACATCGAAACATATTTATCATGAGTGACTAATTTTAGTGGTTCACTCAAGGCTTGGGCTATTAGCATTCTATCGAAGGGATCTTGATGATAGGGCGGTAACTTTGCTAATTGTAGAATATGATCAGTATGAGAAGTCAGTTGAATGAAATTATTTTGCGGTAACTGAGCGATTAAACGACTTAAATCAACTTGTATTTTCCCAGTCATTACCTTGATTTGGATTTCCCATAAAGAGACATGACTGACGAAAATATCATTCTCAGGATTACTAATCAGTTCGCGAGCCTTAAGTGATAATTGGTCATTGTCACTTAACCACCAGAGTAGGATATGGGTATCCAGAAGTAGTTTCATTGATTGATTGAGTGGTTGTCATCATCAGGAAAAATTGATGAATTCAGCCATAAAGAGAGTTCGTCTTCTCTCATAGGTTGGTTATCATTATCGGTGAATATAATTTGATTTTTCATGCTACCAGGTACGCGAATATTTTTTTTGGGTTTATCAATGGGGACCAATTTCGCGATGGGTTTTCCTGCTTTAGCAATAATAATCTCTTCACCGAGAGCCACTTCTTCAACCAGTTTTGATAAATGCGTTTTAGCATGATGAATATTGATTTGATACATAACCACCTCTTAAACTAAGTTAAACTAAGTTTAGCATTTTATTTTAACTTGGACTATAGTTTTAATTAAATACGGTAAACCCCGTATACGTTTGTTATCTGATTCATACTCGCTATTTCTTCAAGCAATTCGTTTTTAGTTATATTGATAACAGGTACTTCATTTTTCTTACATTCGCCGATAAAAGCATAAACATCCATAGTCGCTAATTCAGCCGCTTTAGACAATGTGACTTTAGCGTTTTTGAATAACCATAAGGCATAACTTAGACGCATATCTTGTTCAATTTCATTAACGGGTTGTAATGCAACAAATTCATTGGGGAGGTTGATTGCAATTTGCATGTCGCGATTTCCTTAATAGATAACTCACTTTATTCGACAAGTCAAAAGCTTATCTTAGATTTTGTGCTTGTATCATAACAAATTAGATGACAGTCTGATATTTTTTAGGTGATTTTATACCCCATGATATTATTCTTGCTAGAATACAAATCATCTGATTGTTTTTATGATAGATTGATGTTTTTCTGCTCTTATGAATCAGCTTAATTATGATGAGTGCAGAGTGAATCTGGATAAAATTAATTTTAAACGTAGAGTTATATTTATGAATATATCAACCCATGAAATTGCCGCAGAAATTTTGACTTTACCAGAACGTGAACAACAAGAGGTTTTCGATTTTATTGAATTTTTAAAAGTTAAAGTAGCGAGGCAAC
>CAIOMN010000191.1 GCA_903859415.1 uncultured Methylococcaceae bacterium | reverse complement strand
TTAAGTCTTAATCCCTTCTTAATCAGGGCGTTTGTTCAATCAATGAAAATAGAAATTGATTTAGACGATATTTTAGGTCTTAATCCCTTCTTAATCAGGGCGTTTGTTCAATCATCTTTATGTTAATCTCTACGTTACCAATGACACGTCTTAATCCCTTCTTAATCAGGGCGTTTGTTCAATCCCTCTCAAATTAAAACAATAGAAAAAAATTATGTCTTAATCCCTTCTTAATCAGGGCGTTTGTTCAATCTGCTTAACATTTATCTCCTTTTAGTTTCAGTAGGTTATAAGGGTACTTGCCAGGATTTTCGGAATAACAATAGTTATCTATTTTCATTTGATCCAAGCCAGTAGTTTATCGGTTAAATAGGGTAACTCTTTATGGCAGCAGAGTGCAATCTTTAAATCACCTGCCCGTTGCACATCATAAACATTAGGCTGAGTAAAACTAATCAACATGGACTTTGCTTGCAGGCCACCCAGAAGATCCTTTAGAGTATCCAGCTTATATAAAGTATCAGCTCCAGCGCCCTGATCTTTAGCACTGAAGCGTTTGGTCTTACATTCGATGATATACAGCCGGTTATCTTTTAAAAAAGTAATATCCAGTTCATTCCCGACGGGCTTACCTTGATGCTGACGATCTACCTGTACACTGCGCCCAATATCCTGAATACCCGTTTGCTTTTTTATATTCAGACACTGCCCATACACATGCTGCTCTAACCAACCGCCATTCACATAGAACCGATCTTGTTCCGTTGCAAAGATCAACCGGTTCTTTTCTAATCTTAATAGCTTGTTATCAGAGAACAAAGCAATAAGATCCGCCAGGAAATTATCTTTAGCTTGTTGGGCATTCAGCTCGACACTTAACGATCCCGTGGCTTGTTGTGCTAAATAATTAAGACTACCCAGGGCTTTTGAGTAGTAAGCAATACGAGTAATGATTTCGTCTGTGAGGTCTCTATAAGCAGCAGGCACACCCAAGGTATCCCCTTGAGCTGTCATGGTTGCCCCATACGCCTGTAAAAACTCGGGTAACTTAATCCGATCCGCTAAATCGTGTCCTGCCTGCTTTGATGGATATAACCAGATAACCCGATCTTCTTCAGGATGCACATAAAAAATGGGGCGCGGTGGATCTCGAAACTCCTCATAAGCCGCGATACTCATCGGCTTGGTGCCACCGGTCGCATTTAAGGCCAAGCTACCAACTTCATACTCGTTTAATAATTCTAATACCCTATAGCGAATATGCTCAATATCATAAGCATCATCAATCAACCAACGCCGACTTTTAACGCCTCGCTTATGATAGATTTGTTCTAACCATTCAGCACGTAACGTCATATCTGGACTGACTAATAACACCACCTCACGGGGTTTAAAGCGCTCATCCAATACGGGGGTAATATTAGGCACCGCTTGAGCAGACACTAGAATCAAGTGTGTTTTAATGGTCATGATGTTACAGCGTATAAGCCGCAGGTAATTGTTTGGGTAGTTCTTTAATCCGCACACTGGCTGTTTCTGCCAATAACATAGGCACAAATTGTTCTTCTAACCAGTTTTGAATCGGTTGCCAATCACTGGCTTTAACCGGCTCAAAGCCATGAGCCAGAATGGATAAGTTACGTACTTTAATATGGTTGCGTAAGTTATTCTCTTGAGCTTCTATAAATTGGGCTGCCGCACCTTTTGTTTTATGTCGCACTAACTGCCATGCGGCAAATAATCCCGCTTGATAATGACCGCTCTCATGATGTTTAGTTAATGTTAAACCTTCGGGGATGTCGGTTTCTTTAACATCTGCTGTATAAATATGACATTGGGTTTTTAATATCCATTGTGCAGTCCATTCAATCAAACGATAGACTCTGGAAATCGCATCATCATAACGACCTTGTGCGGCACGGCGTTGGGCGTTACGGTATAAATCTAATAGTTGTGCGGCTTCGCGTTTGTCATTATTCTGGTCATTAAGACGTAAAGCGATCGATAAATAGGCTTTTATGTCATCCGGTAGACTGGGCGCATACCGTTGCAATAAGGTTAAGGCGGTGTGATGATTAAAGTTATCCCATTCGGCAAAGGCAAGGCTTAAGTCTCGAAACTTACTGTAGTGTCCCCTGAGTTCTGTATGACTGGGTGCAACCACTTTCTTTAAGCCTGCTTCTGCTTCACTGTAAGCATAACGTGTCCAGGCTTGTCGGTAAGGAGCAATAAGGCGTTCAAACCGAATCCGTTCACTATTGGCAACCGCCGCATATTGAGAACCATCATTCACCTTGATTAAATCACTGCGACTACCGGTGATTAATTGCAATGCGATAGCCTGATATTCCATCACGGCCATCACTAAACCCGCACTCATAGATTTAGTGCCTCCGGTATAGTCAGCAATAATTTTCGCCTCAGGAAACTGTATTAAAGCGTTATCAATCGCCTGGCTGCAATCCAGATAAATTTGATCCAGATTATCTGACAAGGTGGTAATTAAGGTAAATTGTGCCTCACTCAAATTAGCTTGAGCTGGAATATTGGGTAAACTCGGTGCCTCATCATTCGGCTGCGCCTTAAGACAGTTCCCTGTCCCGGTGATTTGACTACTGGAACCCTGACGTCCGGTTGCGGGGTCTTGTCCTGTACAAATAAAAATAACATGATCAGGCTGTTGTTCATTAATAGCCGTTACAATCGGTTGATGGCTACCACCAACGGTGCAAATAAGAATAGTGGTCATTAAATTTCCAATAGCAAGACGGGTTCTTGTTCTTCAATCAACTCTAATGTGGAGACATCCTGTAGTTTTTTTGTCATCGCTCTAGTGCGGGTGTCCTTTAACTTTTCTAAGGAGCCTGAAGCGGTGGTGAGCTGTTTATGTACCAAGGCTAATTGCTCAGAATACGTGGCGAATTCTGTCTTAACTTCTGCTAATACTTTCCAGACCTCACTGCTACGCTTTTGAACCGCCAGGGTTCTAAAGCCCATGTGCAAACTGTTGAGTAAAGCGGATAAAGTCGTTGGCCCGGTAATGGTGATGCGGTATTTACGTTGCAACAATTCAAACATGTGCGGATGCCTTAAGACTTCGGCGAACAGGCTTTCAATGGGTAAAAACATTATCGCAAAGTCTGTGGTATGCGGTGGGTCAATGTATTTGGTACTGATGTCTTTTGCAAAACTCTCAACCACTTTTAATAGCGTGTTCTGTGCTTGGTCAATTTTAGCGGCATCTCCTTCTTCATAGGCTTGCAATAGGACTTGATAGCTTTCTAAGGGGAACTTTGAATCCATTGGCAACCAGACAGTTTTCTCGTCTCCTTTGCCCGGCAGTTTAACGGCAAATTCAACATTCGCCTGACTGCCT
>CAIOMN010000190.1 GCA_903859415.1 uncultured Methylococcaceae bacterium | reverse complement strand
TCAGCTTCTTGTGACTCAACCTGCGTATGCTTTTCTTCTTCATTTATTTTCTGTGGAATAAAGTGTGGTACTACTTCGGAAACGACCAACTGGATATCGGGGTGTATCTCCTGCGCCAGGGCGGCAGGTTCGTCAATATGTCCGGTATCCACGGTATCCCCTGTATCTTCGATCTGAACTCTCGTAAGCGACGGTGAACGTATGATGGGGACCGCCGTATATCTTTCGGATAGTCGAGATCTTTCCAATATTGTTTTTTCTTCCTCATTTATCGTTTCCACAACTTCCGGCAATATCGGTATAGGTAAGGCATCTTCTTCTGTACGTTCTCTAACCATCGGCCTCTCCATCGGCGGAACAATGCTAACTTGCTCAGTCGGCGGTGTGCTCTCCTTGAGGTCTTTGCGCTGCTCTTCGACAGGCGTGGTAATTCGTCCTGATTCCACAAGTTCATTGTCCTGTCTATCTTGCTTATCCTGCGTGGTCGGCTTTTCTTTTTCATCTTTTATTCTTAGCAATGTATGATTCGCAGCTACTAATAGTATAACAGCAAGCGGGTCAAGTGTCGATACAATAAGTAGCGTGAATAGTCTTACTGCTGCTTCAATATTTTTACTAGCATCTTCTGCCACACCATAAAACAACTCTGCGATATAACGAATCGGTCCTACATCCAATTGTTGCTTCCTAACTTCGGATTGTAACTTTAATCGTTCATCACTAAACGTGTCAATACGCTTTTGTGAAGCATCAATATCATCTCTCAATTGTTTACGTTGCGGTGCTTGACTTTTTCTAACTGCTAAAGACTTATCTGTTCTATCTTTTCCAATATAGGAATTAATAGTATTATCTAATTGAGCAATAACCTTTTCATCATCGACAATAACAGATTTCTCTCTTGCTATTTGTTGATCTAATCTTTCTACCTTGGCACCATTATCTATTGTGCCACCACTCTGTTCTAAGTGTGCCTTACTTAAGAATCCGAATGTGCCTATGCTGGTTGCGACCATTAAGGCTATAACAAAGCCAATAAGCGGAGTTTTAAGTTTCCAATCAGTAAATTTCCAGTTACGATAAACCCAACTGGTTGTGACTAATTTTGCTAACGCTAATACTATACCCATAATAAGAGCGTGCATTGGATTGGCAGCGTAAATTGTCATAAATCCAATGATTGAAAACCAGTCGGCGACAGCGGCCAAAGATAAGGCTGCTAAAAGAGTTATTAGTGCGAATGTCATCTAATATTTATCGCTAATTTTTTATGGTTCCTATTATTCGAATAAGTTCTCACCATCTCCACGATGACCTTCTCGGAATGCCATGTTGCTTTGTGTTTCACGGACCTCTACGCGATAGCACCATAAACGTGCTGCCTCACCAGGCCCCCATAATTCCGGAATGTACACACCATTGACATACTTATAAAGCATATCAGCTAAACCCTCACATCCGAGTTTTGGTAAGACAACAATCTTAGCCATATTCTTGTCTTGCAATAGTTTAAATGTTTCCATCTGTGGATCATCTTGTGCAACAATTAATGTATGATCGAACTGGCTTTCTAGGATCTTCTTTAGTTCCTTCAAACCACCGTAATCTGCCGCCCAGTTACGAACATCTAGTTCGTTTGTTCCAAAATAGAACTTCATACTAAAACTATAACCGTGAATTAGGTTACAGTGACTATCTGACCTCCATTGACGATAGGCGCAAGGAAAAGCGTCAATGTATTCTTTTGTCGATGTATATTTATATGTCATGATTATTCAAGCTCAATGCTTGCCTGTGTAAATTTCGCGTTTGGAAAGAATCTTTTTGCCCTATCAACTAATTCTGTTGGGAATTGTGAATTGTCATTAAATTCTTTTATTTGTTCTAGGATGCTTCTCTTTTCTAATGCCATTAGAAAATCTTTATAGTTCCACCCATGCTTCTCTAATAACATAACTCGTTCGAGATGAAATTGTATATCTGTATAATAATCATCTCGAACATGAGCTGCACTACCTAATATATACACAGGTGGTGGCTTCTGTAAGGCATTTAACTTCTCCACCATTTCTTCTAGTGGAGGTTGCCTTAACTTGTTAAATGTTTTCTTTTGGGACATATCAATCTTTGGTAATTGATACTAACCTCATAAACTCTGTTCTAACATTTGGATCTGTTTTAAAAACACCACCTAGTTTGCTTGTCACTGTGCTTGAACCTGTATCCTCTACTCCTCGAGCACGAACACAAAAATGTTTAGCGTGAACTACTACCGCAATATTATCAGTTTCCAGAATGTGTTCGAGAGCATGATAAATTTGTTCTGTTAACCTTTCCTGTATTTGAGGTCTTTTACTAAAATATTCTACTACTCGATTTATTTTAGATAACCCTAATACTTTTTGTTTAGGAATATAACCAACTGTCGCAACACCATCTATAACAACAAAATGATGTTCACAATTAGACTGAACATTGATATTTCTCTCAACAACCATTTCATCATATTTCATCTTATTATCAACTGTGGTGCATTTAGGAAAAGCCTCATAATCGAGCCCCCAGAAGATTTCGTTGATAGCCATTTTAGCCCAGCGTTTTGGTGTCTCCATTAGGCTATCATCACTTAGGTCTAGACCCATAATTTCCATTATTTCGGAAAATCTAGATTCAATCTCATCAATCTTAGACTTTCTATCTAAATGATCAGAATAGATCACTGCTCCCGGAGAATCACCCATTCTTGTTTTAACTTTATTAAATCTGGTAGGAGTTTCTACACCTTTTGCTACTAAATGTTGGTGTACTTGTTGACCCAATTCTGGATCGCATTTTGTTTTATTGTATGACATGATTACCTTCCTTTGTGATGGTATTATTTTTGATTTTTGCTACCATTGTGTAGCACAAGTATTTATCGATTAATAAATGTTGTGCTTAGATTTAAGGTTCTGTAGATGTTGACTATATATGGGTACAGGAGCGGGTAGTGGAAGGTTTAATACTCGTACTATATCCTGTATATCTGACTTTAATTCCACCATTTGGGCCTTAAGCATAGTATTATCATCCCTTAATCGTATCATTGTCTCGTAAAGTTCTCCAATCGGACCTATATGATTTACATCAACACCTCTCAGTTTTGATACAACAAGGTCTCGACCAGCCAATTCCTTCATTTCCTCTAATGTAAATGCATGGAATAGGCTGTCGATTAATTTGAGTTTTTCCAAATCATCTTTAAGTGCCATATTAACTACCTAAAATATGTTCTCTAAATGCCTTGACTGAAATAGGAACGATTGGTTCAATTAATTCAAGCATTGCTTCAGCATAGACACGAATTTCATACTGAGCATGTGAATGTAATCGAAGTTTAAGGAAGTGGAATAAGTTGTGTAGATCTACTGTGGCAAACATATGACTATATGTGGCCACAGGTAGTACAGAACGGGCCAATTCACGTGGAACACCATCCGCAATCATTTTCTTGTATGCATCAAACGATCGTTTGTTTGTTAGACGCATTATTTCTGCATATGCATATGCATCCGGGTGCTGTACTTCAGTACGCATCTGCTTGTTTGTTTCAGACTGAGTCGTAATTTGCTCTAACTCGGGGACATAAAACTCTTCTGGTAGCTCGGCATAGCGAGCGGAGATCTCATTGAAACTCCAGGTACGATG
>CAIOMN010000189.1 GCA_903859415.1 uncultured Methylococcaceae bacterium | reverse complement strand
GTGCTTAGATTGGATGGCGTACCAGTTCCAAACACACCTGCTATCGTGCCCGTAGCGGGAACGCAAGGCAAGGCCAGCATTTGCCAAAGGGCACCCACGCCACCCGTGCCGGTGGTTAGGGGCACACCGGGACCGCAGTCGGTGTAACTAAAAAGTGAATTGGCCGCATTGGCACCGGCTGGCGTGGTTACCACCACACTTGCAACTCCGGTAGCATGCGCGGGTGTGGTCGCAGTCAGGGATGTATCAGATACCACGTTGACCTGGGTTGCTGCTGCGCCACCCAGACTAACTGCCGTCGTACCTGTGAAACTGGTACCAGTTAGAGTCACTTTTGTTCCACCTGCTGTGCCGCCATACGCAGGGTTGACAGCGCTTATTGTAGGAGCATCAAAGGCTGGAGAGGTTGTGACTGCGCCAATACCACTAGCCGAGTTGCCCACTGCCACAAACAGGCCGTTGCCGTAAGTGACACTATTCCAATTGTTATTAGCCGCCAAGAGCTGACTAGTCCAAGTGATACCATCAGGGCTGGTCATAACCTGATTGCCAGAGAAAGACACTGCCACAAACAGGCCGTTGCCGTAAGTGATTCCATTCCAAGTGTAATTGGCAGCCGCGGCCTGACTGGCACGGCTGGTCCAAGTGATACCATCAGGGCTGGTCATGACCGCCCCGCCGCCAGAGTTACCCACCGTCACAAACAGGGCGTTGCCATAAGTGACAGAAGACCAATAACCACCGACAAATGGAGTTCCAAGAGTCCAGGCGATACCATCAGGGCTGGTCATGACCAGGTTGCTGCTGCCAGAGGTCGCCACCGCCACAAACAGGCCGTTGCCGTAAGTGACACTACTCCAACCATTAGCGGTTGATGTGGTCTGGAGGGTCCACGTGACACCATCTGGACTAGTCATGACATTGTTGCCGATCCCAGAGTAGCCCACCGTCACAAACAGGCCGTTCCCGTAAGTGACAGCAGACCAATAATTACCAGCCGATTCATTCCTGCTAGTCCAAGTGATGCCATCAGGACTAGTCATAACCTCGCCGCTGTAGGTGGTGTTATTGGTACCCACCGCCACAAACAGGCCGTTGCCGTAAGTGATACTATTCCAAGTGTAATCGGCCGCTGAGGTCCGGCTAGTCCAGGTGATACCATCAGGGCTGGTCATGACCCGGTTGCCGGTGCCAGAGCTAGCCACCGCCACAAATAGGCCGTTGCCGTAAGTGACGCTATTCCAAGCGTTATCTGCCGCTGAGGTCCGGCTGGTCCAAATGGTTCCACCGGTTGCATGAACTGATGAAGACCCCATCAGGATCAGGATCAAGCCAATAAGCGACGGTAGCAGGGTGATATGCCTGCGTAAACTAAATTGATTAACGTGCTGCATAATATGACCTCTGTCCGGCGTCAGACTTTTTGGTTATTAAGGAAAGCGCTAAAGTTAAACAGATTGCATTTTCTTTGGCACTTTTTTTCGGGAATAAGTGTATTTTATAAACCCTATAAAAGATAGATTTTAATTTGTTATATCAAGCAGATGAAATTAGAGGCATTTAAAAATGAGTTTTGGAAATCAATAACAATTTAAATGCGTCAACTGATGCTTGCATTAAGCACTTATCATATAATGATAGGTTCAGTTTTTAAGTTTACCTTTGGAGTTATCATGAAGAAAGTTATGTTTGTTGGCTCAATCGCTTTATTTTTGTTCTCAGCGCTTGCCAATGCTCACGGTCCCGTTCGTCAAAAGACCGAAGAACAAATTACTATTAATGCACCCGCTGATAAAGTATGGGACATTATTAAAAATTTTGGTGATATGTCTTGGCACCCAGATATTTTTAACACCACGGTCAATGGTGGAAACGTTAAAGGTGCAACACGTGTATTGACCTTAAAAGACGGTGGCACTATCACCGAAGAATTAAAAAAATATGATGAAGCCAAGAAGACTTATGCTTATAAAATCACTGACATTAGTACAGCAAAAACCATTGTACATGCCGGTGTTGAAGAAAAGGTGCCAGCGCTGCCAGTTGATAACTATTCAGCCAGCATAGAAGTCGAAGCAAAAGGAGATACCTCAGTGGTTTCATGGACGGCAGGTTACTACCGTGCTTATACCAATAACAATCCCCCAGTTGAAATGAACGAAGAAACTGCGAACGCTGCGGTAGGCGCAGTTATTAAAACAGGTTTGTTCAACTTGAAGTCTCTGGCTGAAAAGTAGGATTGATCGGGTGTTTTTACCTAAATGCCATGTTGTAGCGATGTTGATCGCTACAACTTTTTTTGTAGGTCCCCTAGCGGCTGCACCTTTTGCTTATATCAGTAATCAGCTGGGTAATAGTGTCTCTATTATTGATACTGAGCTGGGAAAAGTCGTTGATACCATCAGTGTGCAGGGTAAACCTGCAGGTGTCGCAGTCGCACCGGCAGGTGATAAAGTTTATATCAGCACTCCAGAAGCCAAAGGCTTTGCTGTTTTAGACGTTAAAAAAAGAACTATTATTGCAGAAGTGCCGGTGAGTGAGGGGGCTTTGGGAATCGCTGTGGGTACAGATGGTAAGCGAATCTATGTTGCCGATTGGTACAACAATAAAGTGGATGTTGTGGATGCTGATAGCTTTAAGATTATTAAAACTATCGCAGTCGGTAAATCGCCTTCTGGCTTGATTGTCAGTCCCGATAATCATTGGTTGTATGTTGCCAATAGACTCAGCGATTCAGTTTCCAAGATTGACCTGTCTACCTTAACAGTGACTAAGACCACGCTCGTGGGTTCTCATCCTTTTGGCTTGACCATTGATAGTAGAGGTGAGCGTATTTATGTTGCCAATGTAAAAAGTGATGATGTAACCGTTTTGGAAGCAAGGCGATTATCACTTATTGCGACGGTTAAGGTCAGCACTTTGCCTTACGCTACTGCTTTAGCAATCAATGATTCACGTTTATTGGTGACGAATCAGGATGATGGATCTGTTTCAGTGATTGATACGGCAACATTAAAAGAAATTGCTTTAATTGAGGTAGGTAGTAAACCTGAGGGTATTAATACTCACCCTGATGATCGGCATGTTTATGTGGCTAACTGGTTTGATAATACCGTATCAGTGATTGATGCCAAAGTGCTTAAAGTGGTTGAGACAATTAAAACAGGTCAAGGGAGTCGAGCGTTTGGACAGTTTTTTGGTAAGTGATTAAGTTTGCATATTCAAAACTATACGCTATTCTAACCACTTGTTTAATATTAAGAGACCTGGCTTTTTTGCCAGTTGGGTCATTGTGATAGACTGCTAATCAATTTTAATTACGTGAGAATGAAATGGCTGAAACTGTAGACGAATTAACAGTGACCTATGAGGATGGCGGCGTTGAGACTGTTAAAGAGCTTGACAAGAAAGTTCTGACTAAAGGCGCGTGGGCCACAGTGATGTATCGCTATAGGGACTGGAACCGTGCCAAAGAAGAGTATGGTCCTGATAAATATACCATTCGTCGCTATCAAAAGCGCAATGGAGAGTATCAACAAAAATCAAAATTTAATATATCCAGTAAAGATCAGGCAAAAAGTATTATTGCTGCATTAGAAGAATGGGTCGATAAGGACGATTAGTCAGTTGGGCGATTAAAATACAGGTGTAGATTATAATAATAAAGCGGTGTTTGATGTAGTTAATTCACCGCACAGGGGGAGTTAGTTATGCAAGCGCAACGCGGATTTTTTATTCAATTCTTACGGTTGGCGGGGCCTTTTTGGCATTCCGAAAATAAAGCCATTATTCGCCAACAAACCTTATTTTTAATTGCTCTTACTGTTCTACAGATGGTGCTTGCAGTTATAGTAACTCAATGGAGTGCCGCATTATTTGATGCAATTGAACAGCGCTCCATGTCTGGATTATTCACTCAGATTGGCTACCTCATTTTGATCTTTGTCGCCAGTATGGTCGTTACTTCGGTACACTTAAAAGTTAAGCGGAGTTTGCAAATCGGTTGGCGGGCCTGGCTAACAGAGCGTGTTATTGGTCAATGGATGAATAAAGGTCGTCATTATCAAGTTACGCATATTCAAACATCGGAGCATGATAATCCAGATGGTCGAATAGCTGAAGATATTCGGATTTCCACGGATGAAGCGATTACTTTATCTCATTCTTTATTTTATAGTTTGTTGCTGCTGATAAGCTTTACTGAAATACTTTGGCATCTTTCTGGCAAGGTGATCCTGGATTTAGGTTTGTTTAGCTTTCCTGTATATGGTTATCTGGTATGGATTGCGGTTATTTATTCTACTGCAGCTTCAGTATTGGGCTGGTTGATTGGTAAACCCTTGACCATAGCCACGAATGCAATGCAAACGGTTGAAGCTAATTTTAGATTTGGCTTGGTAAAAGCCCGAGAACATTCTCAAGCTATAGCCCTTATTCATGGCGAGAGCAACGAGCAAAAGAGGTTTCAAGTTTTTTTTCAAGAAATTATTAACGTTTATAATCACCAGACTAATGCCTGGTCAAATATACTCGTTTTTAATTCAGGTTATTCAGTGTTGTCAATGGCATTCCCCGTTCTTATCGCGGCCCCACGATATATCCTTGGAAATATTACCTTGGGCGCGTTAATGCAATCAGTGCAGGCTTTTCAACAAATGTCCAGCGCATTGTCTTGGCCAGCGAATAATATGGCGGCCATTGCACAATGGCGGGCTTCTGTGGAACGAGTTATCAGTTTAGTTAATGCTTTAAATGAATTAGAGTTAGAGATTAATCGTCCAGATCCACAAAGAATTCTGATAGAAAAACCTGAACAGAATGCTTTGGTGTTCAATAATTTAAGCATCGCCAAGCTGAGTGGTGAAGTTCTAGTGTCGGGTATTAATGAAAGAATTCGCCAAGGCGAGCATTTATTAATTAAAGGGGATACCGCGTCGGGCTCAAAACTGTTTAAAGCCATTGCAGGTCTTTGGCCTTGGGGGGCTGGAAGTATTGAGTTGCCAGATGGTGAGCCCATGTTTTTTATGTCGCCAAGACCCTACTTGCCTGATGGGACATTACGCGCTGCAATTTGTTATCCTTGTTTGCCAGAAGGATGCAGTTTGGCTTCATTGGATGATTTGTTTAATTTAGCAGGTGTTGGGGATTTGCTAGGGCAACTTGAACAAGTTGATGCATGGGATAAGGTTCTGACTCGCGAACAACAACAGCGTTTAGGATTAGTTCGTTTATTGTTATACGCGCCTAAATGGGTATTGATAGAAGAAGCTTTTGACTCATTAAGTCCTGATGGAGAAGAGAGTATGTTACGTTTGATTTGTCAGCAATTACCTGATGCAACTTTAATAATTCTTTCAAACCAACCGACTGCTGAAATATTTCATTCTCGATACCTCACTTTATGATTAGGTATCTAAAATAAATTAAGTTCTATGGGTTCAAGTCTAAAGAAGACATGCGAAAAAAAGCTTCGGGGTGTTAATTTAGGTGGCTGGCTGGTGCTTGAAAAATGGATGACACCCAGTCTTTTTCAGGGTTTGCAAGCGCTGGATGAAACATCCTATTGTGTAGAGTTAGGTCAGCAGGCCCAACAGTCGTTAAAAGCCCATTGGAATACTTTTATTACGGCTGACGATTTTGCCTGGCTTGCTAGCATGGGTATTAATGCCGTCAGGATTCCCCTCGGTCATTGGATCTTTGGAGCAGGTTATCCCTATCATCCTGCTTACGGTGAGTCATTAAGCCCCTATGTGGAAGGGGGGATTGAGATACTTGATCAAGCCTTTGATTGGGCGGAACAGTATCACTTGCAAGTTGTATTAGATTTACATGCCGCACCGGGCTGTCAGAATGGTTTTGATAATGGGGGCATTCAAAATGTCTGTGATTGGCCTAAAAAAGACAGTTATATTAATTATTCATTGGAAGTATTAGAGCGACTTGCTGAGCGATATCACTATCGGTCTGTTTTGCATGCGATTGAAGTATTAAATGAGCCACGCTGGGATATTGATACCAGCGTATTAAAATCTTATACCACCGATGCTTATCATCGTATTCGACGCTACTGCAAAGCGGATCAAGTCGCTATTGTCTTTCATGATGGGTTCCGGTCATTTCATGAGTATGACGGCTTTTTACAAGAACCAGAATATAGTCATGTCCTATTCGATATTCATCGTTATCAGTGCTTTGAGCTTAATGATCAGGATGCAGATATTTATACCCATATTGCACATTCCGTGATTGAATGGAAGCAAGAAGCTGATGATTTTATCGAAAACCTGGGTCATTCAACTTATGTCGGTGAATGGAGCTTAGGCCTGGATTTGAAAATGGAAACGCATTGGTTGCAAGGTTCTTTTGACTACTCCTTGCAAACTATCGATCAGTTTCAACGAGACCTTTTTTACAAAGGCTATGCCGCCGCACAATTACTAACCTTTGAGAAATACCTCGGATGGTTTTTCTGGAGCTATAAAACAGAAACTATGCCGCAATGGAGTTTTCGTGATTGCGTGGAGAAAGGCTGGCTACCTGATCGCTTTTGAACTAGGTTTTAGTGAAGATTAAATCCCAGACACCGTGACCCAAGCGGATTCCCCGCTGCTCAAATTTGGTCAGTGGGCGGTATTCCGGGCAGGGGCAATAATCTTGAGTTGGGCTGGTATTGCTTAGGCCCGCATCTGCTGATAATACAGCCAGCATCGACTCAGCATAATCCTGCCAGTCAGTTGCGGCATGGAAATAGCCACCGGTTTTTAATTTCTTGTTTAATAGCTCAACAAAGCTAGGTCTAACGATACGTCTTTTATGATGCTTCTTTTTGTGCCAAGGGTCAGGAAAGAAGAGGTGTAGGCCCGCCAGGCTGTGATCAGGCAGTTTGTGTTCCAGGATATCAATGGCATCGTGACAATAGATTCTGACATTACTGATATTTTGTTCATTCAACAATATCAGTAAATGACCCACGCCCGGCTTATGTACTTCAATGCCAATATAATCTTTGTCTGGATTAGCGGCAGCCATTTTAGCCAGGCTATCCCCATTACCAAAGCCTATCTCAAGAAATAGAGGCGCTTCACGACCAAACACTTGGGTAAAATCATAATCCAGTTTAGGGTCTAAACAAAACGTATCCCAATGATTATCTATAGCTTGTTGCTGTCCAGGTGTCAGACGTCCTTGCCTTCGGATAAAGCTACGTATCCTTTGCGGTAGAGTTTGTTCAGAATCACTCATGCAGGTTCAAAAAAACAGACCGTCAATAGGCGAAGACGCAGAGGCAAAGCGCTTTCTAGGCATACGACCTGCTAAAAAGGCTTCACGACCGGCTTCAATGCCTTTACGCATAGCTGAAGCCATCAGTATCGGGTTTTTAGCTTCGGCAATCGCCGTATTCATCAGTACACCGGCACAGCCTAATTCCATTGCAATCGCCGCATCAGAGGCAGTACCAACGCCCGCATCAACTAGAATAGGCACATTGGCATTTTCTATAATGGTTAAAATATTGTAGGGATTACGAATGCCTAAACCTGAACCGATGGGAGCTGCCAAGGGCATGACCGCAATACAGCCAATGTCTTCCAATTTTTTTGCGGCGATAGGATCGTCATTGGTATAAACCATCACATCAAAGCCGTCTTTAACCAATAATTTAGCAGCGGCATAAGTTTCTTGGACATCAGGAAACAGCGTTTTCTGATCAGCTAGGACTTCTAGCTTGACCAGGTTATGGCCACCCAATAATTCCCGTCCTAAACGACAGGTTCTTACTGCATCTTCTGCGGTGTAGCAGCCGGCGGTATTGGGTAATATGGTGTATTTATCCGGTGAAATAACATCCAGTAAATTGGGTTCACCTGGGTTTTGGCCAATATTAGTGCGTCGAATAGCCACCGTAACAATTTGAGCGCCACTGGCTTCAATGGCTAACCGGGTTTCTTCAAGATCTTTATATTTTCCTGTGCCCACCAATAATCTGGAGTGATAGGTGGTTCCTGCAAGAACAAACGTATCTTCTTGGCCGCCACCAATCGCGTGGACTATTTCTAAAGCATCTTGATCGTGTAGCATTTGGGTGCTGTGTTGTTGGAAGGGTAATATTTCTTTATTTAACTCAACGGCAATCTTTTTTCCAGTGAGTCCCAGGCTGTCAATAACGCTTGCAACAGTGATATTTTCAGCATATTCCTGTGCTTCACCATTAACATAAACAATCATTAGTTTGAACTCCCGTTGGTATTAATGTGTCTTCGTGTTTTAACGGCTGCAGCCAGATTTCTTAATAGAGGTGCTGTGTCTTCCCAAGATAAGCAGGCATCAGTAATGCTTTGCCCATAGGTTAATTCCTGACCTTCAATAACATCCTGATTACCTGCTTTTAAGTGGCTTTCAATCATAACGCCCATCACCCTATAATCACCGTTAGCAATTTGATTGCAAACGTCATGACCCACGATGAGTTGTCGTTGGCATTGTTTTAAACTATTCGCATGGCTAAAATCGATCATGATATTAGGTTTTAAACCCGCTTCTATCAAGCCTTCAGCTACTTGTTCAACACTCACAGCATCATAGTTAGGACGGCCATTGCCACCTCTTAAGATAATATGTACGTCTTCATTGCCTGTTGTTGAGAAAATGGCTGAATGTCCTGCTTTAGTCAACGATAAGAAATGATGTGGGCTCATGGCCGCTCTGATGGCATCAATAGCAATTTTGATGGTGCCATCCGTTGAGTTTTTAAAGCCGATGGGGCAGGAAACACCCGAGGCCAGCTCTCTATGGCCTTGACTTTCTGTGGTTCTAGCGCCGATAGCACCCCAAGCAATCAAGTCAGACACATATTGTGGTGAAATCAAATCAAGATATTCTGTGGCTGCGGGGACGCCCAATGTATTGATATCAAGTAACACCTGTCTGGCTATGCGTAAGCCTTTATTAATATTAAAGCTAGAGTCAAGATCGGGGTCATTAATCAATCCTTTCCAGCCCACAGTAGTACGTGGTTTTTCAAAGTAAACCCGCATAACAATAATCAGCTCATCTTTTAGCTCATCTTTAATGGCCTTTAAACGACCCGCATATTCGAGTGCTGCTTTGGTATCATGAATTGAACAAGGGCCAACGACGACCAGCAAGCGATCATCTTCACCATTTAACAGCTTATGAATTTCTGCTCTTGCAGCCAGTGTGGTTTGTGCTGCTTCCTCGCTGATTGGCGTTTCATCGTGGACTTGAGCAGGTGGAATGACTTCTTCAATACCACAAATTCTCAAGTCATCAGTGTTATATTTAGTTTGCATGCTAGCTACCAAGCTGTTGCTGTCACAAAAATGATTGTTAAATCAGAGCATTTTAACTGTTTTCGGGAGTTTCTTGTGAGTTTTTGCTATTAAATTACCTGGATTGTCTTTTCAAAGGTTAAAAAACTGTAGCTGAATGATGTGCTGTTATCATCATTAATGTCTTCTCTAGCGATTTCTTGCCATTCATTCAGGTCGATTTCAGGAAAATAAGTGTCGCCTTCGAAGGCTTGATTAATGAGGGTTAGGTACAGTTTATCAGCCAGGGGTAATAGGGTCTGATAGAGATCAGAACCGCCAATAACAAACAGCTCAGGGGTTAGTCCACTGGCTGTTTGTAATGCGGTCTCAAGACTATTAAAAACCAGGCAGCCCGCTTGCTGGTAGTCCGTATTTCTGCTGATGATCATATTGGTACGCCCCGGCAATGGTCTACCAATAGATTCATAGGTCTTTCTACCCATTAAAATAGGCGAGCCCAGGGTGATTTGCTTAAACTTTTTAAGATCAGCAGATAAATGCCAAGGCATTTTATTATTTAGGCCGATCACTCGATTACTCGCCATAGCGACGATAAGAGATATTTTCATTTTCTTTAAGGGAGTGCTTTGATATTCTGTAACTATTAGCAGTTTAAAATAGCATATTAAAATCAGACTATGAAAAATATAATGAAGATTACTTTAGTAAATACCAAGGTGTATAAAAGTTGCCCGTTATGTTAAATAAAATAGTATTACAAAAGTTTAGAGGATTCCAGAAGCTTGAAGTACAAATCCCCAGTGTCTTAATTTTAATGGGCCCCAATAGCTCAGGAAAAACTACCGCGCTGCATGCCATTCGCATTAGTTGTGATGCTGTCGCTATGGCGGTTGAAAATGGAGGATCATTTGCAGTTGATCAAGAGAGCATCACCTTTAAGGATTTTGTGATTCGTGATATCTCTCAATTAATGCCTATTACGGATTGGCAGGCACTTTTTGTTGATCAGAAGGTGAATGAAAGTACGCACTTTAGAATTCAATTGGATTTTGATGAAAATGATTCAATACAGAGACTTTGTATTGAAGGCAAATATGCCCGTAACGAAAACTTAAAAATCACCGCTACTGTAGTTTCTCAAGAAATAACTCAACAACTTAAAGGGCTGTCATCCAGAACTCAAAATTATAAATCAACTCTTTTTGATAACCTTAAAGCGGTTCTCCCCAAGGCCATATTGATTCCACCTTTTTACGGTGTCATTCGGGGTGAAGAATATAGAGCTCGCTCCATTGTCGATAAATTAGTCGGTTCGGCGGATCAAAGTCATGTGGTTCGTAATATGATTTCCAGGTTAACCAAAGAGCAGTTTATTCAACTGAATGCTTTTTTATTGGATATGGTGGATGCGGAATTAGTCCATAGAACTCAGGGGGATGAACTTGAAGTTGTTTCACCCTTACGGGTCACTTTTAAAGATAGTAATGGCGAATTAGAAATTTCGGCAGCCGGTGCCGGACTGATCAATTTAGTTGCAATTTATTCTTCTCTTGCGCGTTGGCAAGCAGAGTCAGCAAGGCGGCAAGTTATTTTTTTACTGGATGAACCTGAAGCGCATTTACACCCAAAGCTGCAAAGCATGACCGCTAATCGATTAGCAACGATTATAACGCGAGATTTTGATGCGCAATTGATTATGGCAACTCATTCAGTTGATATTATTAACACTGTAGGGGAACGTGAAGATTGTGCGGTATTCCGTTCTGATCGATTAAATAAAGACACAGGCGGTGAAGAATTATCGGGGCAATCTGCGTTATTAGATGACTTATCAGAATGGGTCGATATGACCCCTTTTTCGACGATTAATTTTCTAGCGTCTAAGCGCATTTTGTTTTACGAGGGTAAATCAGATCAGGTTATTTTGAGGAAGTGTGCCGATATTTTGTATCGTAATAATCAAACAAAGAAAGCCGCCTTTGAGAAATGGACCCTAGTTTCATTGGACGGTTGTGGCAATGCTAAAGTCTCACAATTACTGGCTCGATTAGTTGAATCCAGTGCGGTGCTGCATCAATACGCACTGGCTGATTTTCGAGTCATGACGCAATTAGATAAGGACTATCGAAGTACCGTTGCACAAATTGAGCAAGTGACGGACACAAAAATTCCTTCTTATCAAAATAGTTGGCAAAAACACAGCATTGAGTCTTTATTCTGTGAGCCCGATACTCTCAACTTGTGGCTTAAGCCACGCTATTCTCATATTAACATTGAAATGATTCAAGCAGCGATTACAGCGGCAAATAAGGATGATAACCTAAACCAATCTGCGCGAGAAAATCGTCAGGACGCGTTATTAAAAGCGCTGGATAAAACTAATGAGAATATTAAACAAACTAATCGTCAAGCCACAGAAGAGATACGAGCTCATCCAGAAATATGGCAACGTGGCAAAGATAGAGCTACTTTTATTTTAAAAGAGATAAAAAATGCGCTGGGGCCTAGTGCAGCTAACAACATGACTACCTCATTGCCGAAAATTATTGAACGTGCGGATATTAATGTTTTTCCTTCGGGGAATCCTGCTGTTATACCGACAGAAATCAGCATGCTTTTAGAGTGGATGATCACAAACGCTTATTGATTATAAAGAAAGTCAATACAGAATAATAAGTCTATGAAAAACATCTTGCTTGTATTTACCGGAGGCACCATTGGTTCAATGGCGTCCGAAGGCACTATCAATACCACGAAAACGGCATCTTATAAGCTGCTTGAGTTGTTCAAACAGCAGGATAGCAGTCATCTGCCAGTTCATTTTACAACTATCCAGCCCTTACAGATATTAAGTGAGAACCTTGCGCCTAAGGCTTGGCAATTATTGATTCATGCGATAGAAGCAGAGCATCCTGAACAGTTTGATGGCATTATTATAACGCACGGTACAGATACGCTGGCTTATACAGCAGCAGCGCTCAGTTTTTACTTTAATGCGCTTAAAAGCCCCCTGTTGTTGGTATCGAGTGATTATCCTTTAGGCGATGTTAGAGCGAATGGTTTAAATAATTTTATCTGTGCGGTTGAGTTTATTCGTCAAGAGTTGCAAGCGGGTGTTTTTGTGCCTTATTGCAATCAAGGGCAAAGCACGCAGATCCATAGAGGATCGCGTTTGACCTGTTCATTACAATTGACCGGTGATTTTTTTAGCGTGCAAGCCAAGCATTTGATGGACTATGAAAATCAGGTCTTTAGTCTATCGACTTCAGCGCTCAAGGAGTCCAGCCATGAACTAACACCTGTTAGTTTAAAGGCAGACTTTTTTGATCGTATCTTGATGATTAAACCCTACCCAGGTCTGGATTATAGTCAGTTCAATCTTGATCATGTTAAAGTGGTCTTACATGATCTATATCATTCGGGTACTGCCTGTGCTTCAAATCAATGGGGCGACAATCATTCATTGCTTAATTTTATAGCGCGATGTACCCAACAAAATATAAAAGTCTATCTGGCACCTTCGATTAAATCAGCGGATAGCTATCAAAGCACGCGAGTCTTAATAGAGCAGGGCGCCAACATGATTTGGAATATGTCCATTGAAGCCGCTTATGTTAAGTTAATGTTGGCCTATGGTAATTTTACTGACGAGCGGGAAATAACAGCGTTCCTGGAAAAGGATATTGCCAGAGAACATCTGTGAGTCTTTCAGAGAAGCTTAACCAAAGCTGCAATGACTGCTACCTGTGCCAACATTAAGGCGCCCACCCATTTAACAAGATCGACTTTAAGTTCAAGTAGGTCTGTTTTAGAAGCAAGTGGAACAATATCACTCTTTGTCGCTAGCTCACTTTGTGATTTTTTCAGCACCGATATCACTGTTTCTGATTGTTTTCGGGTAAAGCCACTATTTTCAAGCTCGTTAACAAGTTCTTGTGTGTCGAAAGTAACGGTGGTCATGTGATTAAATGCCAAATGAATAATTTTATGTTTATCAATGTAGTCGTAATGATTGCCTGTTGTCAATACAGAATACTGGCATAACAAGAAAACAAATAATTAAAGAAAAGAAAACTTTATAATAGTCCTTTCATACAATCGCTAAGGTAAAGATTTTGAAGCACATTTTATTGGGTGTGAGTGGTGGAATTGCCGCCTATAAAGCCGCTGAATTAGTTCGTCTACTCAGAAAGCAGGGAGCCGAAGTGCGTGTTGTGATGACACAATCGGCGCTTGAATTTGTCAGTCCGTTGACCTTTCAGGCTTTGTCTGGCAATCCGGTTCATACTGAACTATTAGATACGGATGCCGAAAATGCGATGGGGCACATCACCTTAGCGCGTTGGGCTGATGTCTTAATTATCGCACCTGCAACAGCCAATACCCTGGCAAAGTTGAGTTGTGGATTAGCAGATGATTTACTCTCAACCCTTTATCTGGCAGCAACGTGTTCTGTTTATGTGGCACCTGCCATGAATCAGGCCATGTGGAGTAAGATCGTTACGCAAGAGAATGTTGCTCGACTGGTAAACCAGGGCGTGCATTTTATAGGGCCAGAACAAGGCGACCAGGCCTGTGGTGAAACAGGTTTTGGCCGAATGTCAGAGCCGGTCAGTATTTGCAATCAGCTAATGGCAATGTTATCGGATAAAGCGTTGCTTTCAGAACCTTACTTGCACGGTCATAAAGTACTCATTAGCGCTGGGCCAACCCGTGAGCCTTTAGACCCGGTTCGCTACCTGACTAATCGTAGTTCAGGAAAAATGGGATATGCCCTTGCAACTGCGGCTATAAAAGCGGGCGCAGAAGTTACCCTGGTGAGTGGGCCTGTTGCATTGACGGCACCCGCCAACGTTAATTTGATTAATGTGATAACCGCAGAGCAAATGTATCAGGCAGTGATGTCCAGAGCTTCAGAAAGCACTGTTTATATTGGTGCGGCTGCCGTAGCGGATTATAGTCCGGTGGTCAGTGATAAAAAGATAAAGAAGGGCGGCGATCAAGTCACGCTGATCTTACAAAAAACCAAAGATATATTAGCTGAAGTGGCGGCACTTGAGCAGCATCGTCCTTTTACTGTTGGGTTTGCCGCTGAAACTCACGATCTTGAAGTGTATGCCAGAGATAAGCTGACGAGAAAAAAACTGGATATGATTGCAGCCAACTGGGTAGGCCAAGAGCAAGGTGGTTTTGATAGCGAACAAAATGCATTGCAGGTTTTTTGGGATCAGGGCGAGAGAGCCTTCTCGATGACGGATAAGGCTCAATTGGCAGAACAGCTCCTGGTGTTAATTGCTGAGCGGATTAAGGCAAGCTAAACATCTAACAAAATCTCCCCTAGCCCCTCTTTTTAAAGGGGGGACTGAATACCTGTAAGTGCGCTACTTTCTGGCTTCAATGAGTTTAATAATATGACCACTGCGGTCGTCAATCCTAACTGAAGCAAAGCCACAGGCTTTGACGTTTTTAATGGTATTTCGATTAATGTTGGCACCGACCAGCGCCAGTACAATGGGGTTAATACCGTTCATGAGTTTGGCAACAAATGAGTTCGAGCTGATCACATGTTCCAATAGTAAAACCTGACCTCCAGGCCGACAAACCCGATAGAGTTCTTTTAAGCCTTTTATGGGTAGCGGAACAGAGCAGAATACAAAAGAGCCGATGACCGTATCAAAACTGTTATCTGCATAGGCTAGTGACTGGACATCCATTAAATCCAGATCGACAGCAACGCTTTTTCTATTTTTAGTCTGCAGGGCCTGTTTAAGCATTTTCTCACTAAAATCAATGGCCGTCAGCCGTGCTTCAGTGGGGTAAAATTCAAAGTTTTTACCCGTACCAACTCCCACTTCAAGAATATGATGGCCTTCAACATTCGACCATAATTTTTTACGCCAGTTTTTAAAGAACAGACCTTCCATGACCGCCTCCATGGCATCAAAATAAGGGGCAATTCGATCATATCTTTTTTTAATAGTAGCGCTATCTACTTTCATAATCAGATTAAGCAGTGTGTTAAGTTGTCGAATAGTACAGCGAGTACTTAAGCTTCATCAACATTATTCTTGTTCGTCGTGTAAAATAGTCATAAATACTCACGCAGTGATTAGATATAGAGTGGGTAGGCAAGTTTACTTAATGGCCCTGTTAATAACAGGGACGTGTATTTTGGATTTTTAAAGACGTGAAACCACAACTAGAAGATTTGGTACAGACCCGGCTCCCGACCGCAAATGGTGAGTTTGTTCTGCATTATTATAGCAATACCCTTGATGATAAAGAGCACATGGCCTTGGTTAAAGGGGAGGTTGCTGGTAGAGAGAATGTGCCGGTGCGTATTCATTCAGAATGTTTTACCGGTGATGTGTTAGGTTCAAGACGTTGCGATTGTGGCGAGCAATTGGCCATGGCGATGCAACTGATTAATGATTTAGGGTACGGTGTATTGATCTATCTGCGCCAAGAAGGGCGTGGCATCGGGCTATTAAAGAAATTGCAGGCTTATAATTTGCAGGATAGTGGTATGGATACGGTTGATGCCAATCTACATTTGGGTTATTTAGCCGATGAGCGCGAATATAATATTGCTGCTTTAATACTGAACGATTTAAAAGTTAAATCAGTCAAGATGTTAACTAATAATCCCGATAAGATTGATGCTTTGGAAAAGTTGGGGATTCATGTGGTGGGTCGTATTCCTGTTGAGTCAGTCGCTAACGATGATAATCTGGGCTATTTAAAGACCAAGGCCAAGAAAATGGCACATATGCTGTTTGAGCCCAAGAAAAAGTAGCGGTTATTGATCGAATAAAACAACGAATAACGGGAGTTAGAGTCAACTGTGCGACTTTACTCTAACCCCTGCTATTTCTGCACTTGCTTTTCTTTGTTTTAACCAATTACCTTGGATACAGGTACACAAAAATCTGTGGTACCCTGAGCAGTAATAGCTGCACAACGAAAATAATATTTAGTAAAATCGCTTAAACCGGTCATTTCAAAATGGGCACTGGTACTGTAACCGGCGACCAACCAATCGGCTTCGTTTTCGGGTATTCCAACTTTAACATATTGCCAGATATAGGCAACGGCGAATTCAACCGCTTTGGCCGTTAAAATGATACTGCCGGCATTGGGGCCATCGGTAATGGCCAGAACTGGTTTTTGTTGAAACACCGGTTGTCTGGTTGTTGAAAATCCACTGCTGAGTATCATGGCCTCATCGCCATCAGCAATTCTTTGTACATAAGCGGCTAAAATAACAAACAGTCTGTCTAACACTTTGGCTTTGTTATGCATGGTAACGGTCGTAATGGGACCACCAGTAGCGCTAGCAAAACAGCTTTGCTCATAATCGTCTATGGCTGCAATCGCATCAGCCAAAGTAACATCAGGCGTTTGATAATTTGGGTTGCCCGTTAAATTAAGGATCACATTTCGACAGAAACCGATCTTAGCGGGTGGAGTGAGTTTTACAAAGTCTAGTAGTACCTTATATTTTTTCAGAAATTTCTCTTATATAGGTTAGGTTAGAACGTACAACAGTAGACCTTAAAATAAATAATGCAACTAACCATTTGATTAATTTATTTTTCTGAGGTTATTTTAGTTTTAAAAGTAAAATTTAAAGCCTATAAACACATTTTATAAAAGTCTTAAGTGCGTATTCATTGCCTTGGGGGTTGTTTTACTGTTTTTAGAGGCTGCAACTTTAATTGCAAATAATGTCGAATTATTTGTAACTATTCAGCGAAAATAATATAAAAAATACTTGACAAGGTTTTTGCTTGAAAAAGTAAAACCCACAGGCAGTTCTAATGCTCGACTAAAATCACATCAAAATAGCGGCATGTGCTGCTACCTGACAAGTTTGAATCTGTAAAATACCCGTCTCGCCTCTTATTTCAATTTCGCCGCAAAACGCAAGCAGCGAGGCCAAAATCGACTTTTAAAACTGGGTTTATAATAATGCCTATTGAGATAACACCCAGGTAGAACAAGTTGACGGTTGATAACATAGACGTAGAAGCGACGATAAAAAGTGTTCAAGAGCTTTTGGCTCAAGAACCCAATCTGTCGCCTGCACTACGCTCAACCCTGGATGTGCTTTTGGTGGTCGTTAAGTTGTTAGTGAATCGACTCACGCTCAACAGTCGCAATAGCAGCAAACCACCCTCGTCCGATCCTAATCGTGAGCGTGATAAAGGCTCCAAAGAAGGCAACAAAAATCGCGGAGGTCAACCCGGAAAAGTCGGCACTACCTTAAAGAAGATCGATGATCCCGACGAAATTAAACTGCTTGAAGTTGATCGTTCGATACTACCCGAAGGACATTATCGCGAAGTCGGTTTTGAGAGTCGCCAGGTATTTGATATTGATATCAGTCGAAT
>CAIOMN010000188.1 GCA_903859415.1 uncultured Methylococcaceae bacterium | reverse complement strand
TACTGTCTTACTATTATTACAGTAGACTTGATCACTTATAAAGCATCCAGTTCCATATTGAGAAAGAATTATACAAGCTCCTGAATCAGCAGCCAATGCCTTACGACTCAACCCAATTCCACCCAAAGTACCATAAGCGAGCGTACCCACTATCCACGACAACGCTTTACGTCGAGATATATCGACACCCGCACGGGCAGTGATTCGGGTTATGTCATCAAAAATATTTTCTTTGTTCATGATTGATCCTCCAGTAGAATTAAATCATCAGTCGATTGGGACGCTTTCGCTTCAGCCAAACGTGCCTTGGCAATCGACTTTTTAACGAGGAGTGCGGCGGCTTTATTAACGAAGGGTAATCCACGATGGGTTGCTTCTTCGTGCAGCCAACCGACGATGGTATCAAGGTTCTGTGCGCACCAGTCGCAGCCGTTTCGATCCATTAACAACGCACGCTCGTTACAAGCGCAGTTGGGTGTCGCGTAAATGCCGATATGCCCCAGCAATTTCTTCAGTTCAGTACCCGGACCAAAGCCCGGTGCCTGCGCTGCTTTAACATCATTACTCAACAGCCCCACGGCTTGCCGCATCAGCTTCGGCACCTGTTCGGCACCCACCGCGAAGGGCTGGCTCACTCGCCCCTCCTCGTTCAGCAGATAAGCCGCTGGGGTGCCTTGATTTTTAAACGCCTTTACACTTTGTTCATCCCCTTGTAACAACAGGATTACACTTTCGTTAAGACCGTGTGTGTCCAGCAACTTACGATTGATCTCGGCATCACCATAGGCGGCGAGTACGACGATGATATGATGGGCTTGAAAGCTTTCCTGTAATCGCACCAAGTCCGGCGCAATCTTTGAACAATAACCGCACTGTGGACTCCAGTTAATCAGCAAGACCTGCTGACCCAAAAAGTCCTCAAGCGCTACTTTCTTACCCGTTAAATCCGGCAAAGTGAATGAAGGAAATACAGCCCCGACTGCTAAACTGGCAGGTGCAGCGGGTTGACGTAACCCTAAATGTTGTTCAATGCCGTCAAGGCGCAATAACAAGCGGCCTTGCTGTCTTATCACCTCAAAAAGAAGGTAGATAATACCGCCAGCACCCGCTAGAATAAGCCCCAGTAAACCATATACTATGTTCATAGATATCCCTTTTGAAGGTTAATTTTAAAATCACCCTAATAGGTCAAACGTCATCGTGTTAAATATCGTTGACCTTTTTATTGATAAAATAGTCTTCTTTTTGCATTTCAAACCTCAAGCATTTTAGGTAGCAACAAAAACTTATTGTGATGTTAAACTATCTAAATAACCAGTAACCCACAGTCACTATTTCCACACTATTAAGGTATTAATTATGAAGTTCCACGAAAAGATTCGCTTTATGCGCCAGTCTAAAAACTGGTCGCAAGAGGATATGGCGGATAAGTTGGGAATGTCAGTGGCGGGTTATGCAAAAATAGAACAAGGTAGAACAGATGCAAATTTTTCAAAACTGGAGCAAATCGCCAGTGTGTTTGAGTTGGACGTGGTTGAATTATTAAGTTTTGGTGAAAAGAATGTAATTTGCTTAATCGGTGATAACAGCGTGATTAGTATGTCTCAGATTATGATGGGTTCATCAAAAGAATTGACGTTTGAAATGCAAAAACTACAACTGAGCTTAGAACATAAAGAAGCTATGTTAGCTCAGAAAGATAAGGAAATTGAGGGGTTAAAAGAGTTAATTGCTTTGCTGAAAACTTAATTGCTCTAATGGGTTGGAGAGTGCTTAATCATATTGAATGATGATTTGTGCCATAACATTAGGTTGACGCCTCATGATTATCGGTTTATTTGTCACAAAGTTGGGTTGACGTGATACGATAACCCAATTAATCCCCTCACCCATCACTCAATTTAACTCAAATAGTCAAAACTACATCGTTTTTTAGACATAACCTCTTAAAACGACAGACTTTTGGTTAATCTCATAGCAATAGACCAACCAGACCTGCGTTCTTTATTGCCAGTCAACCCATAACACATTATAATAAAAACACAAAAATACCTTTTAATTCATTAATTTATGCGTCATGCCATTGACCCAAAAATAGACTGCGTCTTTAAAGCGGTCAAGACTATACCGAACTCCGACCAACCTATTCTATTTGGCTACTGGCAGAAAACCTGCTGAGAAACGATAACCAAACCGTGCATCATTACAAAATGCGCGATGAGCAAGGCCATACCCTGATGCAACACGGCG